>JAISCH010000158.1 GCA_031265725.1 Propionibacteriaceae bacterium | reverse complement strand
TCGTTACCGTTGTCGACAATCTTGAAGCCAGCCAATTCAGCCGATTCCTTGATCAGCGCAAATTCCTGCTGCCGACGCACATTCGACTTCCCATAGAGGATACGCACCTGGGGAGACTTCGCCCCAACTTCAGCCAATAATGCCTTGGCTCCCTCGATATCAACCGCGCCGTACTGGTCCTTCATGCCGTTTGCGGCTACCGTGTCAGCATAATTCGTCGAGCCCGGCACCAGGTTGAAAGAGTTACGCACTTCAGCCTTGGGGTTCAGCGGTTTGATGATCTTGTCCACGATCTCCTGCCGGGGAATCGTCTTCAAGAAAGCCTGCCGCACCTTGAGCGCCTTGGCGGCGTCGCCCTTGTAGGTCTTCGGATCGAACGGCCCGCCATTGTCGAAAGTGAGATCGACATGCTCATAGGTGGACTCGTCACCGGAGATGACTGTGACATTGCTCAACGCGTTCAGCGCCGAGAGCACGTCAGCGGTCGGCTGCGGGGAGATCAACTGGACCTCATCATTCTGCAATGCCTGGACGGCAGCCATCGGATCCTCGCTGTAGCGGACCGTGATGGTCTCAGTCGGAGCGGTCAACTCGCCCTTGTACTGCGGATTCTTGGTCAGGGTGAGGTAATCGCCCTTCTTGTACTCGGTGATGTTGTACGCGCCACAGCCCACTACTAGCTCAGCATCTGCGGGCATCTGGACGTAGTTCCAGTCCAAGTTCCAGACATTCGAGAGCTTCGACAAAGCTTCCTTGTCGTTGTCCTGGAAAGCCTTCAACAGCGCGGCCTTGGCTTCAGTGGGATCAGCCACACCCAAGGCCCGCTTGGCCACGATATGAGCCGGAAGTCCAGCGCCGAAGTAGAACATCTCATTTTCCCAGTCAGCGAATGGCTCCGAGTAGGTAAAGGTGGCCGACTTGCCATCCGCACTGACCTCGGGATAATCCTTGACCAGGTTGACTCCGTTGATATTGGCGTTGAAATATACCGCACCGCCGGGGACTGGCTTGAGCGTGCCGTCTTCATTCTTCAACTCATTGATTTTAGCGGGATCAGTGATGGTGTTGTAAGCACTGGAGGTTGAAGCCCAGGCCAGCACCACATCAGCAACATCCACCGGAACGCCATCCGACCACTGCGCGGTGTCAGCCAGTGTCATCTTGATCTTGAGTGGCGAGTCGGAAATCTTCTCATAGCTTCCATAGGACTTGTTCTGCATGACATTGAGAGCTTTGTCGTAGTAGATGAAATTGTCCCGGGTGAGATAGATGATGTTGTGATTGGCGGTAGCGTTACCGTCACTGGTGACCGCATTCATCGTATACATCGGCTGATTCCACATGATTGAAATAGTCGTGTCGGACTCTAGAACCGACTGCTGCGGGGTAGGGACCGGCGCGCAAGCCGAGAAAGCCAATGCCCCGGCCAAGAGCAGCGGAACCGCAGCAAAAATCTTTTTACCCAATGTTCCTCCAAAGGTATGGGGCATGTGCCCACTTGACAGCGCTTAACCGTACCCGCGGGAGTACATAAAGTTCAATGTAATCACCGAATTGTCACCAAACAGTGACAACTGGGTTGAGGGCTACTACCTACTCCCAACGATGCTAGCCATCGAGCCGCGCTCAGCGCGTGGTCTGGCAAGGCGAAAGAACCAGACCGGCTGGGGCCTAAGATCCCCGGTGTCACGGGTTGCGGAGATTGGCGATTTTTAGTTCTGGGAAGACTTTGGCGATTTGGTCGAAGTCAGTGTCTTCGTGCAATAAAAACGCTTCGTGCTCAATGGCGGTGAGTGCGATCAGGACGTCTATTGTGCTACGGACTGTTATGCCTTTGCGGCGCAGAGTCCAGTACATCTTCGCGGCTTTGCGGTAAGTGTCGAGGTTGTCGGGCAGCCATAGCCATTCCTGGGTGTCCAGATAAAGTTGGGTTTTGCTGAATGCCGCTTCGTCGGCTACTCCTTGCAGCACTTCTTGGTAGACATATGGGCAGATAGCGAATGGCAGCCCGAGTTCGATAATCCAAGCCAGTTCCTCGACTGCGGCTGATGGACGCTTCGACCCGATAGCTCTGATCAGCACTGAAGAATCGATCAGGATCACGGCTGGACACCCATCCGAAGAGCTTTGTAGTCGTAGCCCTCCTGGAATGGGATCTTGCCGAACAAATCCCGCAGGTCAGCCCGTTTGCGCTTGTCAACAAACTCCCGCAACGCCACCTCCACAGCCGCCTTCTTGGTGGTAAGCCCGCCCAGTCGCATCGCTTCATCAATCAGTTCATTGTCGAGATCAATATTGGTCCGCATTACACACTCCTATACACATATAGATACACAGTCGATGCACACACCACCGGCGAGAGTGCGCCGATGGGTGGCCAGCACGGTAAATTGAGACGATGCTCAGTCAACGCGATCTCCTCGGGCTGCGGTTGCGCTCTCTGCTCTTGGCCGGAAACGGATCGGGCGAGCCGGTCAGGGTCGTCCGTCATCTACTGGCTATGCAGGCGCAGGATTTCCCCGCCTCGATGTGGGCGGTGGGAATGCGATCCCAATCGACATTGGCCGACGTCGAGAAGGCGTATCTGGACGGACAGATCGTCCGGTCCTGGCCGATGCGCGGGACTCTTCATGCGCTGCCCGCCGAGGACGTGGGCTGGATGCAACGGCTCACCTCGGCGAAAGTGCTGGGAGCCAGCGCCGAACGGCGCCGGACACATCTCGGCCTGGAGCGGCAGCTAATTGAGCGGGTGCGTGAGTGCGTTGTGGACCTGCTGGCCGGTGGCCGGGCGGCTAGCAGGGATGTCCTGTTGGGCGAGGTCGCCGCGCGCGGCGTCAACATCGAAGCCCACTGGAAATACCACCTGATCTGGTTCCTGGCTCAGACTGGGACGCTGGTCTTCGGGCCAGTAGCCGAAGGCGAGCCGCTGCTGGTGCTGGCCGATGAGTGGATCAAGCAGCCCCGAGACCTCGGCCGCGAGGAAGCGCTGGCCGAGTTGGCTGCCAGCTATGTCGCCTCCCACGGGCCGGTGACAGTGGACGATCTGGCCTGGTGGTCAGGGCTGGGCAAACGCGAAATCGCCGAAGGCCTGACGCTGGCCGGCGACCAGGTGGCCCGGATCGAATCCGACTCCCGCTCGTACTGGATCGCCCCGAAGCTGACCGACCCCGTGAGACCAATCCCGCCCAGCGTTGACCTGCTCCCCGCCTTCGATGAGCACCTGCTCGGCTACCGCGACCGAACCGCCATGCTGGACCCCGCCCACGCCCCCTCGATCTGCCCCGGTGGCAACGGCATCTTCAAACCAGTCGTAACCGTGGACGGAGTATGCGCCGGAACCTGGCGCGCAGCATCCCGCAGCGCCCTGAACAAACTGCCCGCTGACCGCCGGGTCCCCATAACAGTAACTTGGTTCAACCCCACAACAGGTAAGACCGTAGACCCAAAACTCTTAGTCGAAGCAGCCACCAACTACGCCCACTACCTAGGCAAAGACCAAGCAAAAGTAACCGTGTCCAACTAGACGGCCCGACAAAGTTCTCCGCTCGCAACGCTTGCTGCGATACTTTGCGGGGACCCCGAGAAAAACTAAACTCGGCTCATTCGTTGAAGTTTCGACCACCAAGCGAGGCTAGCGTCCCGCCGCAATGACTCGTTCACCGGCAAGTTGATGAGGTATACCGTCTTCCACATCGGCATTGGATGATAATGACCAAGTGGAGTTGGATTCATAGCTGCTGTCTCGTAGGTAATTCCTGCAAGATCCCGGCTAGGACTCCTGATCCTCGAATCCATCACCAGATTCTGCTCAGCTTCTCACATTTTTTCGCGTTGCTGAAGCGCTTGAGCTATGAGTATGGCGGTTTTGGGAGAGTGTGCCTTTCGTAACGCTTCTATCGTGGAGACGTTAGTGGAACCGGGCAAGAAAGTCAGTGCTTGGTGGTGGACCCACAGCATGGAATCTGGATAGTCCTGGACGAGCGGGCACAGCAGGTCGTCAGGTGTGACCACCCTAAGGCCGAGCGTGTTCATCGCTTCAGCCGGGAAGTCGCCCACGTTGTGAGTGCAGATGCATTCTGCTTCAGCGGCCAGTGCAGCCGCTATGACGTGCCGGTCGTCCCCGTCAGGCAGGTCGAGGCCGACCAGTGCGGCGAAGTCGCCGGGTCCGGGATCGACTTGGGCGTTGGGGAACGCCACGTTCATGGCCCGCACCAACCGTTCGCCGGAGGCGGCGGTGAAGCCGCTGCGGTTCTCCATCAAGTGCTCGATCACCTCTGCCAGGATGCTCCCGCTCCAGCGCACTGCGATCAGCCGGGCACGCATCGCGTACAGCAGATAATCTCGCAGTGAACGCGAGTACAGAACGTCCGCATCCGCGACATAGATGCGGATCGGGCGGTCTGGTGGGACCTGTGGCGGTTTCACTCGAACAGGCCCAGTTCGTTCTGCAGCGCCATCAACTCGGCCATCGCCGCCTCTTGGCGGGCGTCTTCGATCTTCAGCCAGGCGTTGATGGCATCCACGCGGATGCGGTGATGCGTCCCGACCATTCTGAACGGCAGTTTGCCTTCGTCCATCAGTTTGCGGACCTGCGTCCTGGACATGCCCAGCATGGCCGCCGCGTCTGTCGGGGTGACCTCACGCAGCCCTTCAGTGATGACCACTTTCTGGCCCTGCGTCTCGGCGTCCAGCCACTGAGCGATCCTTTCCAACGCCTCGCGGGACAGCACTACCGCAGACTGGTCACGGGCGTCGGCAAGAGCACGACGGACGCGCTTGGCGTCCTCCACCAAAACCGGAGACATCCCCACACCCCTATCTGTCGTAACTGTCACATCTGTTGCAAGCATACATTATAGGGACGATTATCGGAGGCCAAGCGGCTGTTACACCGCTGTTACCTGAGCGCAACTCATCGGTTACCACTCGGGCCTAGCGTTGGGGGAGTCCAATCAAGACTTAGTGGAGGAAATAAATATGTTCCAAGGCGCCGACGACCTGCTAGCTTTCATAGCGACTGAGGGTGTCGAGACCGTTGATATCCGGTTCTGCGATCTACCAGGTGTGATGCAGCACTTCGCTGTCCCGGCAAAGGCCTTTGGCCCCGAAGTCTTCGAGGAAGGCCTAGCCTTCGACGGCTCGTCCATCCGTGGCTTCCAGAAGATCCACGAATCCGACATGGCGCTGCTGCCCGATCCGTCGACCGCCTTCGTGGACCCGTTCCGGGCCAAGAAGACGCTGGTGCTCAATTTCTTCGTCCACGATCCGCTGACCAAGGAGCCTTACAGCCGCGATCCGCGCAATATCGCCCGCAAAGCGGAGAGCTATCTGGCCAGCACCGGGATTGGCGACACGGCCTTCTTCGCCCCGGAAGCTGAGTTCTATATCTTCGACTCGGCCCGCTTCGAGACCAAGCAGAACGAGTCGTTCTATCACATCGACTCCGAGGCTGGCGCTTGGAACTCCGGCCGCGAGGAGGAGGGCGGCAACCGTGCGTACAAGGTGAAGTACAAGGGCGGCTATTTCCCCGTTCCCCCGCTGGACCACTTCGCGGACCTGCGCGACGTGATGGTCACCAACTTGGAGAACGCCGGGCTGACTGTGGAACGCGCCCATCACGAGGTGGGCACCGCTGGCCAGGCCGAGATCAACTACACCTTCAACACCATGCTGGCCGCCGCCGACGATGTGATGAAGTTCAAGTACATCATCAAGAACACCGCCTGGGACGCTGGCAAGACCGTCACTTTCATGCCGAAGCCGATCTTCGGTGACAACGGCTCCGGCATGCATGTGCACCAGTCGCTGTGGAAGGGCGGCGTCCCGTTGTTCTACGACGAGGCTGGCTACGCTGGGCTGTCCGACCTGGCCCGCTGGTATATCGGCGGCCTGCTCCACCACGCGCCGAGCCTGTTGGCATTGACCAATCCGACGGTGAACTCCTTCCACCGCCTAGTGCCCGGCTTCGAGGCCCCGA
>JAISCH010000139.1 GCA_031265725.1 Propionibacteriaceae bacterium | reverse complement strand
GACCGCGCGATCAGTCCACAGTGACGCCCAGCAGCGGCGAACAGCGTCCACTACGGCTTCCACACCAATGACGTTCAGATAGCTGTCCTGCTGGCCGGCGAAAGTGGCACCGGGCAGATCCTCGGCGGTCGCGCTGGACCGCACCGCGACGGGGACGCCTCGTCCCAGTGCGAGATAACCGGTGGCGATGGCATCCTGGATGTCGGCGGGGACTTCCGTCGCCTCGATCACGGATCGCAGCGCGGACGGGGGTGTCGTGGGGTCGGCGGGCAAGTCGACCGCAGCCGCATAGGCAGCGGTGGTGACGACGAAACCGGGCGGCACCGGGAGTCCGGCGCGGAGCAGTTCACCGAGGTTGGCGGCCTTGCCGCCGACGATGGCGAGATCGGCGGCACCGAATGCGTCCAGCGGTGCGACGGGCTGACAGGTCGGGCGAGTGTTCATGCTAAGTCCTTCAGTGATGATACGGGTTCGGGGTGCGCGCGCAACGGCAGCGCGGGAAGCAGCAGGGCAAGTGCAACGGACACCACCAGCAGCGGTGCCACGATGAGGATCGCCTGCGGAACGGCAGCCGCGAATGCGGCCTCGACAAGCTCTCTGACCTCCGTCGGCAACGCGGCGATGCCCTCTGGGGTGATGGATGCCACCTCGGGAACCTGTGGCGGCGCGAGGTCCACGAAGATGCTGTTGATGAGCGCGCCAACCAGCGCGACACCGACCGTGGCACCGACTTGGCGCAGGAAGAGCACGCTTGCTGTCACGACCCCGAGATCGTCGGGGTCGGCGGCGTTCTGTGCGACGAGCATGACGACCTGCATGACCAGGCCGACGCCGAGTCCGATCAGAAAGAGCACACCGAGCAGACCCGCGACACCGAGGTCGCCTCCGAGCAGACCGAGGGTGAGCGCCCCCGCTGCCATCACTGCCGTGCCGATGACCGGGTAACGCCGATAGCGGCCTGTCCGCGTGATCAACCGACCGCTGACCGTCATAGTGAGAATCGCGCCGCCCATGAGAGCCGTGGCCACCAGACCCGCCTCGACGGCTGTCACCCCCAGGCCGATGCGCGCGAACGACGGAACGTAACTGATGATGCCCAGCAGCGCGAAGCCCACCGTGAAGCTGAGCAGGATCGGGACCCGCACCCCCCGTTGACGCAGCGCCGCAGCCATCCGGGCTAAGCTCATCCGCACGCGAGCGGGCGGGCGCGGCAGGCGAAGGGTCAAGCCGAGCAGCACGAACGCGATCACGCCGAGCGGCACGTGGACAGCGAAGATCCATCGCCAGGACGCTGCGGCTACGAGCAGCCCACCGACCAACGGGCCGACCACCGCAGGCACGACATAGGCGACCCCGAACAGGCCCAGATAGCGACCGCGCTCGCGCGGACTGACCAGCTCCCCGAGCGTCGCCTGGGTGCCGACCAACAGGCCCCCGCCGCCGACACCCTGCAGCACCCGTGCCGCGAGGAACAACGGGAAAGAGGTGGCGAGCGTGCAGGCCGCCGCGCCCGTCACGAACATCGCCAGCGCCGTCAGCAGCATCGGTTTCCGGCCGAGGCGGTCGCCAAGCACACCGTGGACCGGCAGCGCCGCAGTGACCGCGACGACGTAGGCCGTCACCACCATCGGCATCGACTGCAGCCCGCCCAGGTCGCCAGCGATCTCAGGAAGTGCCGGGGTGAGCGCCGTTTGGTCCAGCGGCACGAGCACCATCGCCAGCAGCAGCCCCGGCAAGGCCCGGATCGGTGGTCGCTCAGCCATTCCGACACCTCTCTTGAGAAACAATTCGTACTCTATCATAGTTAGAGAACGATGAGTTTCGCTAGGGCGAAACGCCATCCCCACAGGAACGCTGCGCAGGTCTTCAAGCTGTGGGCTGTGCGGGTAGAGTGAAGCCGGAGCAGAGAGGGCGCTATGACATACGTGCAAGTCATCCGGCATTTGGATGAGCAGGACTTGGCAAAGCGGGCCGCGATCCGCCTGCTCGACAAGCTGATCGAATTGCAGCACCAGCAGCAAACCGCCAATGTCTGCCTGACTGGCGGGCGCACCGCGATGATGATGTATGTCGAACTGGGCCGGATCATGGCCGACTCTCCGCTGCGTCCAGACCGGCTGGAGCTCTGGTGGGGCGACGAGCACTTCGTGCCGACCACGCATCCGGATCTGCAGGCCGCGATGACCTTGGCGACATTGGCCCGGAGATTTCCCATCGACGCCTCCCGGACCCATCCCATGCCCGGCCCGGAAGGGCAACTCGACCCGGAAGCGGCGGCGGAGGCCTACGCCAAGGAATTGGACGACACCCGTTTCGACATCTGCGTGCTGAGCATCGGCGCCGAGGGCCAGACCGGATCGCTGTACCGGAACCATCCGGCAATGGAGGTGACTGCGGTGAATGTCGTCGCGGTGGCGGACGCACCACAACCACCCAGCGAACGCATCTCACTGACCACATCCATGCTGAGCTCGTCCAACCAAGTCTGGTTCTTGGCCAGTGGGCGAAGGAAATCCAGTTGGGTGAGAGCGGCGCTGTCCGGCGACGAGTCACTGCCAGCCACCCGGATCAATGGCCGCGAGGCGACCGTCTGGATGGTCGACCGGGATGCCGCCTTCGGGATGCCTTATTTCGAGTGCTCACTGTGAAGCCCGGCCGAGCGCAGACTCGCCGTGAGCTACCTTAGCTATCAGCGATCTCAGCCAAGCGGATCGCGCCTCTTGACGTCCCCCCGCAACGGGGATGGATAAATTTCCCCATTGCGCGAATTGCGGAGATTCTGTAGCTTGCTGACAGATGGAAATCGAAAGCCGCCTTGGCGGGTGGAGCTATGACTGGCAGTCGTTTGGGTAGTGGAGCCTGTCGGCAGCTTTCGATTATCCATTCCTCTGGTCTTGGCCTAGTCGGACCCATTCGTACTAAGTGGTCCGAGCTAAGGCCAAGGCCGGAGCTACCCAGATAGCCTATGCCAAGGCCGGATGAATCAGTAAATTACCTCGCCAGCCGCACGGCGTGCCCGCAGCTCCTCAATAGCATCGCTGAGGATGGACACCGCCTCGCCGTTGCTCCGGCGCTCTTTCACGTAAGCAAGATGAGTCTTGTACGGTTGGATTCGCGGCGGCGGCGGCGGATTGTCGGAATCAAGGCTGGCGGGCAGTCCGCAGCGCGGACAATCCCAGGTCTCCGGCACCTGCACGTCAGCAGCGAATGCGGGCCTCGTCTCATGACGATTTGCGCAAAAATACGAGACGTACAGCCGTGGGGCTGCGTCTCCACGTTCGGCTTCACCCATCGGGCCGGCACCTACCCGGCTACCGCGAATGGCACTGCCACCTGCCACCAATACTCCTTATGTGACTTGTTCGGCTCAGAAAGCGCCGATCTCAGGGAAGAACTTGTATAGAACAAGCAGTCCAATAATACTAGCCAGCCAGACAACACCAACCGCGATCGTCATCTTGTCCAGGTTGCGCTCAGCGACGGATGAACCGCTCATGCCGGTCTGCATGCCTCCACCGAATAGATCAGACATGCCACCACCACGGCTCTTGTGCAGCAAGATGAAAAGCGCCAGCACGATGCTGGTCAGAATCAGAACGATATCCACCACCATAATCGGCCAGGTCAGCAATGCGGGAAAAGTCACCGTAGTATCCTACAACAAATGCAAGGCTTCATCGTCCAAAGCGAATGTTCTTACCGGGCCGGGGCCGGTTTCCGCCGTCTCAAAGCGCACAGTCACCCTTCCCAGACCTGATCCCCACACCCAACCGGGGCCGTATTCGTCGTGCGACACGTCAGCCCCAGGCAGCCAACTCAGCGGCCGACGAGCCAAGCCGGGGTCGTTCTCCTCCACGACACGCCCGGGCCGCGACTCGTCTTCCAATTCGAATAACGGCTCTTGGGCCACCTCAGTGAACCCCGACACGCCGACGCCGAGCAACCGGACTCCCCCAGCCACGTCCAACCCGTCCAGCAGCGAGAGCGCGATCTTGGTGATTTGATCAGCCGAGTCGGTCGCCCCGTACAGAGTGCGCGAACGACTGGTGCTGGAGAAATCCGGCCAACGCACCTTGACCGTGACAGTACGGGCGAAACTGCCCGCCTTGACCAGCCGATTGGCCACCAATTTGGAATGCCGGGCGACAACCGAGCCCAGTTCAGCCCGGTCAACGATGTCGTGCTCGAAAGTGTCCTCCACCGAAATCGACTTGGCCTCCCGCACTGGCGTGACGGCTCGCTGGTCCTCGGCGCGGGCGAGGCGGAATAGATGCTCACCGCCAGCCTTGCCCAGCTCACGGACCAACTCCTTCTCCGACAGCAATTGCAGATCGGTCACCGTCTTGATCCCCAGCCGGGACAGTCGCTCCATTGTCGCCGGGCCGACGCCGGGGATCGCCCGCGCCGGCAACGGCCCGATAGTCTCCAATTCGGCTCCA
This sequence comes from Propionibacteriaceae bacterium, assembly GCA_031265725.1. Classification (GTDB taxonomy): domain Bacteria; phylum Actinomycetota; class Actinomycetes; order Propionibacteriales; family Propionibacteriaceae; genus Propionicimonas. The sequence continues at coordinate 3,022 of JAISCH010000139.1, read as the reverse complement.
ACCGGGACCAGCCGCACGCCATTCGGCTTGGCCAACTCGCTGGCCACTTTCGCCATGAATTTGGAACTCCCCAGCCCGACCGACGCCGTCAACCCGGCAGTGCGCTCATGCACCTTCTCCCGAACCTGCTCAGCGAGCAGGATCAACGCCTCGTCACTGGGCCTGTCCTGGGCAGATTGCCCAGCCAGCGCCGGGATAGCCGGTTCCAGATCGACGAAGGCCTCGTCCAAGCTCATCGCCTCGACCAGCGGCGACAATTCACCGAGGATGCCCATCACTATCCGGCTCGCCGCCCGATAGGCTCCGAAACGCCCGGCCAGAAAGGCGGCGTTGGGGCACAATCGTCTGGCCTCGTGCATCGGCATCGCCGAATGAACGCCGAACGGACGGGCCTCGTAGGACGCCGTGGAAACCACTCCGCGCATGCCCAGACCGCCGACGATTACTGGCTTGCCCCTAAGCGATGGCTTGTCGCGCTGCTCGACAGCAGCGAAGAAGGCATCCAGGTCGAGGTGCAGGATCGAAGGCGTTGGCCTCATCAGCTATTCGTCACCAGATGCCGGGGCTGCTGCGCGCCTGGTGTATTTGACGAAGGAGAAGCCCTCCCTTGGCTCCCGGGAGACCTCTCGCCAAATCGCCGGGTCAATCTCTGGGAAAAAGGCGTCCCCGGCCGGGCTGGCATCCACCTCGGTGATATCCAGGTCGGTGAGGAACGGCCAAGCCTGTGCGTAGATATGCGCACCGCCGCCGACGAAGCTGGGCCGGTCGGACTCGGCGGCGATCCGCAGCGCGTCCTCCAGCGAATGCGCCCAGAGCACTTCGGTGGCCAAACCATTCTCTCCCGGCGGCAAGTCGGGGAAGACGGCCGGATCGCCCCGGCTGACCACGATAGAGGTCCGGCCCGGCAGCAGCTTGCCTATCGAGTAGAAAGTGACCCGGCCCATGATCAGATTGCAGCCGAGCGTGACTTGCTTGAAACGGCGGAAATCCTCGGGGATATTCCACGGCATGCCCTGATCGCGCCCGATCACTCGGTTACGCGCCACGGCGGCGATAGCGGTGAGCTTCATTCTTCCTCGCAACGGTTGGTGAGTCGTGGTTTGAGTCGTCGGCGGATCGGTTCGCAGGTCAAACGGCGATGGGCGCCTTGATCCCCGGATGGGGATCGTATCCGGTGACTTCGATATCGGCCAGGGTGAAGGAGTCGATATCGGTGACAGCCGGATTCAGCATGAGTCGGGGCAGCGGCCTCGGCTCGCGGGACAGTTGCAACTTGGCTTGGTCGAAGTGATTCGTATACAGGTGGGCGTCTCCCAGCGTGTGCACGAAATCACCGACTTCCAGACCGGTGGCTCGCGCGACCAGATGCGTCAACAGCGCATAGGAGGCGATGTTGAAAGGAACCCCGAGGAAGATATCCGCCGAGCGCTGGTAGAGCTGGCAACTCAGCTTTCCGTCGGCCACATAGAACTGGAAGAAAGCATGGCAGGGCGGGAGTGCCATCTGGTCGAGCTGGCTCACATTCCACGCCGAGACTATATGGCGGCGCGACGCCGGATTGGCTTTGATCGAGTCGATGACAGCCTTGATCTGGTCGATATGCCGACCGTCCGGCGTCGGCCAGGAGCGCCACTGGTAGCCATAGACCGGGCCGAGGTCGCCCGCCTGGTCGGCCCACTCGTCCCAAATGGTGATGCCGTTCTCATGCAGCCACTTCACATTGGTGTCGCCGCGCAGGAACCAGAGCAATTCACCGAACACCGAACGAGTGTGCAACTTCTTTGTGGTGAGCAGTGGAAATCCGGCGGCGAGATCGAATCTCAGCTGATAGCCGAACACCGAACGGGTGCCCGTGCCGGTGCGATCCGGTTTGTCAGTCCCTCGGGTCAATACCTGGTCGAGCAATTCCAAATACGGTTTCATTCACCCTCCTTGACTTGGTCGTCTCTCCCAGCCGCCCCAGCGCTGGCCGGGCCGAGAAGCCGCCCTGGGCTGAGCGCCTCCAAGAATGGCAGCAAAGCCTTGGCGGCTTTCGCCCGGTGTGAGATAGCGTCTTTCTCAGCGGCGGCCAACTCCGCATTCGTCCGGCCACCAGGTGCGGGCTGCTCGTCAGCGACGAAGATCGGATCGTAGCCGAACCCGTTATCGCCCTTGGGCTGTAAGACCAGCTTTCCGCTCATCTCCCCGCGCACCACCTGTTCAGAGCCTTGCGGAGTCACCAATGCCATCGCGCAGACGAAACGCGCGCTGCGATCCAGATAGTCCGTGTCGCTGAGCTGGGCGATGAGCAGGCGCAGATTGGCCTCGTCGCCAGCGCCGGGGCCAGCCCAGCGCGCTGAGCGCACCCCTGGCATGTTGTTGAGCAGGTCGACCTCGATGCCGGAATCGTCAGCGATGGCGATCTCCCCGGTCGCCGCCATCGCGGCCCGAGCCTTGATGAGCGCATTGCCGGCGAAGTCGCGCGCCGTCTCGGCGGGCTCTGGATAAGGGGCTACCGCATCCAGCCCGACCACTTCGGCCAGCAGGCCAGCGGCGTCGAGAATGCGCTGCAATTCGACGCCCTTTTTCGCATTATGCGTAGCCAGCACGACTCTCACTCGCCCAACGCCTCCTGCTGCAGCCGCGTCAACCGCGCACATCCAGCGCTGCCCAGATCGAGCAGTGTGTCCAACATCGCCCGATCGAAGGTCTCCCCCTCAGCGGTGCCCTGGATCTCCACCAGGCCGCCGGAGCCGGTCATCACCAGGTTGAGATCGACGTCGGCGCTGGAATCCTCCGAATAGCACAGATCGAGCATGGCCCGCCCGCCGACGACCCCCACCGACACGGCCGCCACACTGTCTTTCAGCGGCTCAGCGGTGAGCAGCTTCCGCTCCCGCAGCCAACTCACCGCATCGGCCAGGGCCACATACGCGCCGGTGATGGACGCGGTACGGGTGCCGCCATCGGCCTGGATCACATCGCAGTCGAGCACGATGGTGTTCTCCCCCAAGGCGGCATAGTCGATCACCGCCCGCAAGGA
>JAISCH010000110.1 GCA_031265725.1 Propionibacteriaceae bacterium | reverse complement strand
CTTGGAACACGGCCGCCTTGGTAGTCCTCTCGCGCTCAGTCACGGTCCCGCTGGTTGGGGATAGTAACGTTGAGCCGGCGGCCCGGGTTGACCATCTGTCGGAGGTCACGGTTCCGCTGGTGGGGGCGAGCAGGCCGAGGATCAGTTTGAGCAGGGTGGTCTTGCCGGACCCGTTCGGCCCGGTGATGAGCAGCGTCGTCCCGGACGCCGAGACATCGGTTAGGACCGGTCGGTCGCCATAGCTGAAGCTGACGCCGTTCAATTCGATCATCGCCGACTCCTGTTTCGTGGAAGCTGCCCGATGGATGTTCCTTTGCGGGTGAGACCGACGCCGTTCAAGGCGAGACTGACGCTGTTTAAGTCGATCATCGCCGCCGCCCCTCGTTGCCGTGGTCAGTGGTGTAGCCGCTGGCCAGTCCCGATTCAAAGCGGTCGAGCAGGCCGAGCACCAATTTCTCGAAGCCGAAGCTGAGCGCGACGATGACGCCGGTCCAGCAGAACAGGTCGCCGGTGGCGAGGTAGAGCTTGGCCTGGTAGAGCCGTTCCCCGATGCTGCCCGAGGGCAGGCCGATGACTTCGGCGCTCACTCCCGCTTTCCAGGCCATTCCCAGACCGGCCCGGCAGGCGGCGATGAGATAGGAGAGCATCGCGGGCAGCGTGATCGCCCACCAGCGTTTGCTGCGGCTCAGCGCGAAGACTTGGGCGAATTCGTCCAATCCTTGATCGCGGCGGTCGATGCCCTCCTCGACGTTCGCGTAGACGATGGGCAGCACCATCAGGGCGGAGATAGTCACGCTCAGCCAGGACGAGTCGGCCCAGATCAGCACCAGAATGATGAAGCTGACCACCGGCACGCTGCGGATGGCCCGGATCGGCGGGGAGAGGAAGGCCCGCACCCAACGGTTCAGGCTGGCCAGCCAGGCCAAGGCGGTGCCGAGCAGCACGGCGAGCGCGAACCCGGCTGCGATCCGTCCCAGCGAGTAGCCGACCGTGCCCCAGAATCCAGCGGTGGGCACTAGTGCGACGAACGAGGCCGCCACATCGAGTGGGGAGGCAAGCAGGATCGCATTGCCCAACAGCATCGCCACGGCTTGCCAAATGGCCAGCCAGCAACAACTGACCACCAACGCCCGCAGCGCGGCTCTCCGGCTGGGAGCACCGCTTCCGGACTCGTCAGGGCAGGTAGTAGAAGTCATCACCAGGCAGACTACCGCCGACTGCGGCCGGATTGGCCTCGTACAGCACTTGCAGATAGCCGCTCACCGCCTGCTTGGCGTCCGCGCCGGTGAGCAGGGTCAAGTGGGAGCGCGGAATAGCAGCCGCCGCGACCTGCGCAGTGGGCACGATCCCGAATTCAGCGATGGCCGCGCCAGCTTCGTCCGGATGGGCGTTGGTGTAGTCGATGGACACCTGGTACTCGCTCAGGAAGCCAGCCAACGCCTCCGGCGCGTCCTTGGTGAAGCTATCCTGCACCACCAGCGCGCCGGTGACGAGTTTGGAGTCCGGGCTTACCTTGTCCCATTCCACGCTCAGGTCTATCGCCACCTTGACCGCCGGGTCTTTGCTGGTGACCGTCGTCACATACGGCTCGGGCAGCACAGCTATCGCGGTGTCGGCGGCGGCGATCCGGGTGGCGACCTCACTGGCTTCGGACAGGTATTCCACCTTCACCTTGGTGTCCAAACCGTTCTTCGCCAGTAGATAGCTGAGCACATATTCCGGAGTCGTGCCCTTGCCGGTGGAAAGGACGGTCTGGCCCGCCAAGTCGGCCAGCGACGAGACCGGCACGCCTTTGCTGACCACATGCAGCACGCCCAGAGTGTTGACGGCGGCCAGCTTGATCCCAGCGCCCTTGGAATAGAGCACGGCGGCCAGGTTGACCGGCAGACAGGCCAGCTTCAGCTTGCCCGACACTAAATCTGGGGTGATCTCGTCGGCGGTCCCGTGCAGGCTCAGGCTATAAAGATAGCCGGGATGCTTCTGCTGGGAGTATTCGGCATTCTCTTGGCTCATCATCCAGGCCAGGCCCATGCCCGTAGGCCCCTTGAGCGCGGCGACCTTCTCCTCCACGGGGGCATAGCTGGGATCGGTCGGACTGGGCTGGACGGTGTTCCCGCCACCGGTGGCACAACCGGCGAGCAGCGCGCAGCACAAAGCGAGTATCGCGGTGATTTTCTTCATTGTTGACTACTTCCGGACGAACGGGGCGTAATGGGTGTGCAGCAATTGGTGAGCCAGCTCAGAGGCCGGCTCAGCGTAGAAGTCCTCGTAAAGCCGATGGATATCTGGATTGTCCTGGGATTTGCGGTAGGTCGAAATCTTGTCGATCTCGATCAGCACCTTCTGCCGCTCGGGCAATTCAGTCCCGATCTTCGGTGACGGGTTGCCCGCTCCGTGGATGCATCCCCCTGGGCAGGCCATGATCTCCACCAAGTCGTAGCCGACGTCCTCCCCGGCCGCGACCCGTTTGACCAACGGCTCGGCGTTGCTCAGGCCGGAGATGACGGCGACCCGGACGGTCTTCCCGCCAGCGGTGACCTCAGCGCTCTTGAAGCCCTCGAAGCCGCGCACCGCGTGGAATTCGAGTGGATCGACCGGGGCGTTGTTGAGTTTCTCCACCGCCATCCGCAGCGCGGCCTCGGCCACCCCGCCGGAAGCGCCGAAGAGCACCCCGGCCCCGGAGACCCGGGCGTACGGCTCGTCGAAAGTGGAGTGCTCCACCTTGGCCGGGTTGATGCGGACCATGTCGATCATCTCGATGAACTCACTGGTGGTGAGCACGGCGTCCACGTCGCGGATGCCGTCGGGGGCGAATTCCGGCCGCGCCGCCTCATACTTTTTCGCCAGGCAGGGCACGATGGAGACGACGTAGAGATCGTCCTGGCTGATGCCGTACTTCTCAGCGAAATGGGTCTTTACCGTCGCGCCCATCATCTGCTGCGGGGATTTGCAACTGGACAGGTGCGGGATGATCTCGGGGAAGCGTTTCTCCAGCATGTTGATCCAGCCCGGACAACACGAGGTGAACTGCGGCATCACCCCGCCGTGCTGGACCCGGTGCAGGAATTCGGTGGTCTCCTCCATGATGGTCAGGTCGGCGGCGAAGGTGAAGTCGAAAACCCGGTCGAAGCCGACAGCCCGCATCAGACCGGCGATGAAGCCGGAGACCTGCTCGGGCGGCACGCCGTATTTAGCGGAGAGCACGCTGCGCGGCCCCGGCGCGACGAAGCCGACCACGAATTTGCCCGGGTCGCTGATCGCCTCGAAGACTGCCGGGCGCTCCCGCGCATAATCCAGCGCGCCGCAGGGGCAGGCCGCCACGCATTGCCCGCAGGACACGCAGTTGGTCTCCAGCAGCGGGCGTCCGTCAGCGGTCCCGACGCTGAGCTGCCCGTTGTGGAATTGGTACGCCAGCACGCCGGGACCCTCGATCTCGGCACAGGCCGCGATGCAGCGCCCGCAGGAGATGCACTTGTTCTGGTCGCGGATGATGAACGGGTGGTCGCGCTCAATCGGGGTGAACGGACGGACGTGGATCGGCGCGGTGTAGGCGACGTGTTGGCTGGTGGCCGCTTCCCGCAACTGACAGGTGAAGCGCGCTTTGCAGCCGCATTTCAGGCAACGGCTGGCCTCCTCGCGGGCGGAGCGCTCGTCGTAACTGGAACTCACTTCGTGGAAACTGTGAATCCGCCGTTCGACTGGCAATTCCTCGGCTGGGTGGCGGGCCAGCTTGGGGAGTCTCGCGTACTCGCTGGCAGGCTGCTCCTCCAGCGTTCCCCGGCTGCAGTTGTAGATCTCCGGCTCGGGCTGCACATATCCCTTAAACATGTACTGGTCCATCGCGGTGGCGGCGGCCCTGCCTGCGGCCACCGCCTGAATCACCGTGGCCGGGCCAGTGACGCAGTCGCCGCCAGCGAAGATCTTGTTCTCCGAGGTCTCCAGCGTGCGGCCGGCGATCTCGATATTTCCCAACGAGTTCAGCCGCACCGGGAGGTCGTCGTAGAGGAATTGGGTGTTGGTCGACTGGCCGATGGCGCTGATGATCGTATCGGCCGGGACGGTGAATTCGCTGTAGGGGACAGGGACCGCGCGGCGGCGTCCGGAACGATCCGGCTCGCCCAGTTCCATCCGGAGGCAGGACAGCACCAGACCGTCGTCACCCTGCCTGATCGAACTCGGGGAGGTGAGGAAGGCCATCTCCACGCCCTCCTCGATGGCGTCGGCTACTTCCTTGTGGTCGGCCGGCATCTCATTGCGGGTGCGCCGGTAGAGCAGAGTGACCTTGGCGCCTTTGCGGAGCGCGGTGCGGGCGCAGTCGATAGCGGTGTTGCCGCCGCCGATGACCAGCACCTGGGAACCGATGTCCGGGTCGGTGCCCTTGATGACCCGTTCCAGGTACTCAATGCCCGGCCACACGCCGTTTAGCTTCTCGCCCTCGATCTGGATGGGCGTCGCCTGCCAGGAGCCGATGGCCAGGTACACCGCATCGAAGTCGCGCTGCAGATCGTCCAGGCGTAGATGGGTGCCCAATATCTTGCCGCATTGGATATCCACCCCCATGCTCCGGATGACGTCGATCTCCGCGTCGAGGGTGGCTTTGGGCAGCCGATACTCCGGGATGCCGTAGCGCATCATGCCGCCGGGGGCGGGCTGGCGCTCGAAGACGGTGACCCGGTGCCCGAGACGAGCGCTGTAATAGGCTGCGGACAGTCCGGACGGGCCCGCGCCGATGACGGCGATCCGCTTGCCGCTGGTCGGCGCTAGCTCCGGCTTCCAAGGCGATCCTCCGAAGAGGTCCACGTCGGCCACGTAGCGTTTCACGTCGTTGATGGCGACGGCAGCGTCGACCAGGTTGCGCCGGCAGGCCGCCTCACAGGTGTGCGGGCAGACCCGTCCGCACACAGACGGGAAGGGGTTGCGGTCTTTGATCACCTGGATGGCGGCAGTCATATTGCCGTCGGCCACCAAGGCCAGATAGCGCTGGATGTCGATCTTCGCCGGACAGGTCTGCTGGCACGGCGGCAGGCAGTCGGCGTTGTGGTCGGTCAGGAGTTGTTCCAGCCGCACTTTCCGGAAGGCGTCGATGGTGTTGGAATGGGTGGCGATGACCATGCCCGCGCTGATCGGCGTGATGCATGACTTCACTTCCAGCTTCTCCGCGCCCACTTGCACCATGCACAATCCGCAGTTCCCGTTGGATCGCTCCAGCCGGACATCGTGGCACAGCGAGGGGATTTGAATCCCTTCTTGTTGCAGGGCTTGCAGGATGGTCAATCCCGCAGTGACTTCAGTCCGCTGGCCGTCTACGGTGACTGTGACTCTGTCTCGGCCTGGCATGTTGGTTCCTCTCATTCGCTGTTTGCGATGTGGTCCATTGCATTGGGGTAGCAACTGGTCGTCTGGTGTCGTCTCGGAGTGTGGCAAGGCGAAAAATTTCACCTCCATCACAGTCTGGGTTAAGACGTCTCAATATTCAAATACGCTCGGAGATTCCACAACCCCCAATTTAGGTAGACTTATCCCTTAGGAATCTTCTCTTGAACTCGCCGCTGGCACGGTCCGACGTGTCCCGCTGGCTTCGTTTTGACCCGATGAGCGTCGAACGGGTAGTGTTGGTAGTCGGTTTAAGTGCCGGTTAGCGCTGTGCGCAGTGCGAGTCCGGAAGAGAACGACATCAGCGTCCATAAGGACGCGCCCCATTTACCAATGAAAGGGATACTTCGCCGGTGCCCACTATTCAGCAGTTGGTCCGTAAGGGCCGCACTGACAAGGTCAGTAAGTCCAAGACGCCTGCGCTCAAAGGGTCTCCGCAACGCCGTGGCGTTTGCACCCGCGTCTACACGACTACTCCGAAGAAGCCGAATTCCGCGCTGCGCAAGGTGGCCCGGGTGCGGTTGTCCTCGCAGGTGGAAGTCACCGCCTATATCCCCGGTGTCGGGCATAACTTGCAGGAGCACTCGATGGTCCTGGTGCGTGGTGGCCGCGTGAAAGACCTGCCGGGTGTGCGTTACAAGATCATCCGTGGTTCGCTCGACACCCAAGGTGTGAAGAACCGCAAGCAGGCTCGTAGCCGCTACGGTGCGAAGAAGGAGAAGTAATGCCTCGGAAAGGCCCCGCTCCCAAGCGTCCAGTCGTGATGGACCCGGTATATGGATCCCCGCTGGTGTCCCAGTTGGTCTCGAAGATTTTGCTCGACGGCAAGAAGACCGTCGCGCAGAGCATCGTTTACGGCGCGCTGGAGGGCACCCAGACGAAGACCGGCGTCGATCCCATTCAGACCCTGAAGAAGGCTTTGGACAACGTCCGCCCAGCGGTCGAGGTGAAGAGCCGCCGCGTTGGTGGCGCCACCTATCAGGTGCCGGTCGATGTCAAGCCCGCCCGGGCGAACACGCTGGCGATGCGTTGGCTGATCATGTTCTCCCGGCAGCGCCGCG
>JAISCH010000109.1 GCA_031265725.1 Propionibacteriaceae bacterium | reverse complement strand
CGTGCAAGACAACGGCTTCTCGGTGCAGAACGGCACTTTCGACTTGCTGTTGGATCTGAACGGCGACGTCATCCACCCCGCGGACGGCGAGGTGTACGTCCCCCTCGGCTATCTGAGGGACGGCAGCGCCAAGCTGGGCGACACACTTACTGTGCGCGGGGTGTCACTCACCGTCGCCGGTTTTTTGCGGGACTCGCAGATGAACTCCGACCTCGCCGGTTCCAAGCGGTTCCTGGTGGGCGAGCACGACCTTCTGCGTCTGGAGCCTTTCGGCAGCATGGAATACCTGATCGAGTTCCGCCTGAAGGACGTCTCGGCGTTCGCTGAATTCCAGTCGGAGTATTTCGCGGCGGGGCTCCCGTCCAACGGCCCGCCAGTAATCAGCCGCCCGCTGCTGGTGATGGTGAACGCGATCACGGACGGGATGATGATCGCGGTGCTGGTGCTGGTCAGCCTCTTGGTGATCCTGGTGGCATTCCTCTGCATCCGCTTCACGCTGCTGGCGAAAATCGAAGAAGACTACCGGGAGATCGGGGTGCTGAAAGCCTTGGGGATGCGGGTCTCCCAGATCGCCAAGCTGTATACCGCGAAGTACGGCGCGATCGCCGGGATCGCCTGTGTTTTGGGGTTTCTGCTCTCCCTGCCGCTGGGCGTTCCCCTGACGGAAAACATCCGGCTTTTTATGGGGGAGAGCGGACGGGGCGCGATCGCCCCGCTCGTCGGTGCTCTCGGCGCGGCACTCATCTTCGCCGTGGTGATGCTTTACGTCAGAGCCGTTCTGCGGCGGTTCCGTAAAATCTCCGCCGCCGAAGCGGTGCGTTTCGGCGCGCCGCAAGAGAAGTCGAAAGTGGGCAAAGGCTTCCAGCTCAGCCGGAACAGGCTCTTCTCGCGCAATGTCTTTCTCGGCGTCAAGGACGTGCTTTCCCGGAAAAAGCTCTATGTGACCATGTTCCTGGTGCTGGTTATCTCGTCCTTCATTCTGGTTGTTCCGCAGAACATCCACAACACGATCTCGGCGCGGAGCTTCATGACCTACTTGGGCGTCGGGGAGAGCGACATCTCGGTCCAGTTGTCGCAAACGCAGACGGACGATGTGCAGCAGGCGACAGCGGAAATCGACGCCGCGCTCGCGTCAGACAGCAGCATCGCCCGTCACACGGTGCTGTCCGGCATGGTGTTCAGTATGCCGACAGCGGATGGCGTGACGCAGCGGCTGCGGGTGGACTTGGGAGACCACACCGCTTTTCCCGTCGCGTATTCGACCGGTGGCGCACCGACCACCGGCACTGAGATCGCCCTCTCCTCCTTGAACGCCGAAGAACTCGCCAAGACGCTTGGCGACGAACTGACGCTGATAGTGGACGGCGCTCAGAAGCGCTTGACCGTCTGCGGCATCTATTCCGATATCACCAACGCAGGCAAAACGGCGAAGGCTGCGTTCCAGGCGAGCACTGCGGATTTGATGCGAGTTGTCATTCCGATAGAACTGCGCGACAAGACGATGACGGCGCAAACGGCGGCGCGGTATCAGGAGAGATTCCCCTTCGCCACGGTCGCGGTCGCCGACGAATATCTGCGGCAGACGTTCGGTGGCACATTGGACGCCATTCAGAAGGCGTCCTACGCTTCCATCGCGGCCACCGTCCTGCTCATCATGCTGGTCACGCTGCTGTTCATGAAAATGCTGGTGGCGAAAGACAGCTACCCCATCGCCATCTTGAAATCCCTCGGCTTCACCAGCATGGATATCCGCAAGCAGTACGTTACGCGCTCCGGGCTGGTGGCGGCGTTCGGCGTGGTCATCGGGGTCATTCTGGCGAACACATTGGGCGAACTGGTCGGCGCGGCGCTGATCTCCGCGCTCGGCGCGACCACCTTCCGTTTCGTGGTCGATCCGCTCTACGCCTACCTGTTCGCGCCGTTCCTCGTCGCGGTATGCGTCTTGGCCGCGACCCTGCTCGGCATCCGGGACATCCGTCCGCTCAAAATCTCTGCATACATCAAGGAGGCATAACCCATGCAAGCAATCGTCACCGGAACCAATATCGTGAAGACTTTCGGCAAGGGCGGCGAGCAGGCGAAAGCGCTGGCCGGGGTGGACGTTCAAATCGCCGAAGGTGAGTTTGTCGCCGTGATGGGGCCATCCGGCTCCGGGAAGTCCACGTTGCTGTTCGCGCTCAGCGGAATGGACACCATCACCAGCGGCTCGGTGAGCTTCGGCGGCGTTGAATTGTCCGAATTGGGCGAGAATGAGCTGGCCGACACCCGTCGTACCAAGATGGGATTTGTCTTTCAGCAGCCGACCATGTTGAAAAACCTGAATCTGCTGGACAACATCATCCTCCCGGCCGCGCAGGACCGGAGGAAGACGGACGGACTGGTGAAAGAGGCCAAGAGCCTGATGGAGAGGACGGGCATCGCTGGACTTGAGGCGAGGGACACCACAGCGGTATCCGGTGGTCAGCTTCAGCGCGCCGGGATTTGCCGTGCTTTGCTGAACGAGCCGCGAATCCTGTTCGCTGACGAGCCCACTGGCGCTCTCGACTCAAAATCGGCGGAAGAGATCATGGGGCTGTTGGTGGAGATCAACCGGGACGGCACAGCTATTCTGCTGGTGACCCATGACGCGAAGGTGGCCGCCAGAGCCGACCGGGTGCTTTTCACCAAAGACGGCAATATCGTTTCCGACCTGCCGCTGGGCAAGTCGGACGGCGGCGACACAGCGGCGAGAGCGGAAATGGTGTTCGCGCGAATGACGGCTGTAGTCAGTTAGAGGTCGCGCCAATAGGGTGGCCTGGCTCGCAACCTATCGGCGCGGCCTCTTAGGGATTTGATTTAGGATGGGCACCATGCCACTAGCCGGAGGACTAGCGCTGCCGCGCGTGGTCTCGCTGGTCCTGTTCGAGGGTTTCGAAGAACTCGACGTCTTCGGCCCCGTCGAGGTGTTCGGCCTGCTGCCAGATGAGTTCCAGGTACGACTTGTCGCGCAGGTCGCCGGAATCGTCACCAGCGCGCACGGCACCAAAGTGGTGGCGGATTTCGGACGCGATGACGCGCCTGCCCCGGACATTGTGCTGGTGCCTGGCGGTGCTGGCACCCGAGTCCTGGCCGTGGACGAGCCCTTCCTGAAGTGGTTGGGCCAGTGGGCTGCGTCGGCGAAAGTGGTCGCCTCGGTCTGCACCGGATCGGCGCTGCTGGCAGCCGCAGGCTTGCTCGACGGGTATCGGGCCACCTCGAACACCCGCGCCCTCGAATGGGCCACCAGCTTCGGGCCGAAGACCCAATGGGTGCCCGACGCCCGCTGGGTGACCGACGGCAACCGATGGACCTCAGCCGGAATCTCAGCCGGAATCGACATGACTTTGGCCCTGGTCGCCTCCTTACACAGTCAAGAAACCGCCAAAGAAATAGCCTCCCGCATGGAGTACGACTGGGCTACCCATTGAGAAGACCACGAGCACTCGTCAAGATTCCAAGAGATTCTTGATTTCGGACTACTTACTTGCGTCTGTGGTTGGGGGTTTTGTTATGTTCCGAGGGCGCCTAGGGGGATTATTTGAACGCCGTTTTTTGATTCTACTAGGCCGCCTGCGGTGATGACGGCAAGGTTCTTGGCGGGGCGACGGAGGTTGCCTTCGATGTGTTTGAGTTTTCTGATGGCCTGGTCAATCGCGGCTTGCGTGCCGAGTTTAATCTCGAAGCCGATCCAGTCGCCTGTAGTGGTTTCTATCACGCAGTCGATTTCTTCTCGGCTGTTCGGGGTCCGGTAGTGGAGGGCCCAGGCATCGCATGCGTCCGCGTATGCCCGCAGGTCGTGGATGGCTAAGGATTCGAATAGGAGACCTGCAGTTGATAGGTCTTTGCGAAGGCCGGCGCTGTCCAGACCGAGCAAGTGGGCTGCCAGCGCTGGGTCGGCCAGGTGTCGTTTGGGTGTGGTTGTGAATCGTCTGGTGGCGCGGGCTGGTGGCTCCCAGCCGGGCAGATCGTCGAGCACTTGCATCCGGGTCAACGTGTCATGATAGACGGCTGCGGTCTTCCGGTTCATCGTGCCGGGATCGGCGTCGTCTGGTAGTCCGGCGGCGTGGGCGGCAATTCGTTTTAATGTCGTGGGTTGGGCGGTTTGTTGGGCGTAGGCATGTAGGAAGCGGCGGACTAAGGCTGGGTTGCGCCGGGTTCCGGATGCCTGCGGTAGGTCGTGTTCGATCATGGTGGCTAGGTAACCCTCTAAGAAACGTCGTGCGGTGGTTTCCGTGGCGCCGACTAGTTCTGGCCAGCCTCCCATCACAATATGATGAAAGTAGTCAACCAAGCTCAGTTCGGACAAAGCGGGGATTACGGGTTCGCCTGCCAGCAGTGCCCGAAATGACACGCTCGGGGTT
>JAISCH010000017.1 GCA_031265725.1 Propionibacteriaceae bacterium | reverse complement strand
GCCGGGTCGCCCCTCGCTGGCAGCCACGAGCCGTGGGTGAATTCCTTGACCGCCGAGACCGCCACTTTGTTGCGCAGCATGGACTTCGGCGTCATCACCACCACTGGCCGGTGCCAATTCACATAGGCATGGGTGCGGAGCAGATGGAAATAACTGGCCGGAGTGGACGGCTGGCAGACCGCCAGCGCCCCTTCGGAGCAAAGGTTAAGCCAACGTTCGATCCGGGCCGAGGAGTGGTCCGGGCCTTGGCCCTCGTAGCCGTGGGGGAGCAGCAGGACCACCCCAGACTTCTGCGTCCACTTGGCGTTGCCGGAAGAGATGTACTCGTCGATCACGGATTGTCCGCCGTTGGCGAAATCTCCGAATTGCGCCTCCCAGCAGACCAGCGCGTCCGGGGCGGCCACCGAGTAGCCGTACTCGAAACCCAACGCCGCGTATTCGCTGAGCAACGAGTCGTAGACGTGGAAAGCGCCCTGGTCAGCGCTGAGTTGCCTGAGCGGCACATAGGACTCGTTGGTCTTCCGGTCCACAATCGCCGCGAAGCGTTGCGAGAACGTCCCCCGCCTGCTGTCCTGCCCGACCAGCCGGACTGGGCGGCCCTCCATCAGCAGCGATCCGAGGGCGAGCAATTCAGCGCTGGCCCAGTCGATGTTCCCGTTGCGGTAGGACTCGGCGCGGCGTTGGAGCTGGGGCAGCACCTTGGGGTGGACGCTGAATCCGGACGGGAAGCTGAGATGGGCATGCGCCACCGCCTCGATGACCTCGGCGCTGATCGAGGTGCCCGTCTCCATGCCGAGTTTCGGCGGATAGTACGGCGTCTTGGCCCAGGTCTGGTCGTCGTCGCCGCTGGCCTCGCGCACTTCTTTGAAAACAGCCTCCAACCGCTCCCGGAACCTGGCCATCACATTCTCGGCGTCCTGGGTGGAGATGTCGCCGCGCCCGATCAACGCCTCGGTGTAGAGGGTACGGGTGGTGCGCTTCTGCTCGATGAGGTCGTACATCTTCGGCTGGGTGAAGCTCGGGTCGTCGCCCTCGTTGTGGCCCCGGCGGCGGTAGCACACCAAGTCGATGACCACATCCTTGTGGTAGCGCTGCCGGTAGGCGAAGGCGACCTGGGCCACCCGCGCGACCGCTTCCGGGTCGTCACCGTTGACATGGAAGATCGGGCACTGCCAGGCCTTCGCCAGGTCAGTGCAGTAGACCGAGGAACGCGAGTCCATCGGCGCGGTGGTGAAGCCGACTTGATTGTTGACGACGAGATGGATGGTGCCGCCCACCTGGTAGGCGCGCAACTGGGACATCTGCATCGTCTCGTAGACCACGCCCTGCCCGGCGAAAGCGGCGTCGCCGTGGACGAGGATGGGCAGGATCGGGAATTCCTTTCGTTCGGCTGCGGGAAGCTGGTCCAGCTTGGCCCGGGTGATCCCTTCCACGACCGGGGCCACCGTCTCCAGATGGCTGGGATTCGCGGCCACCGAGGTCTCGATGGCCTTGCCGGTGGCGGAGTTGAAGCTGCCCTCCGCGCCCAGGTGGTATTTCACGTCCCCGGAGCCCTGGGTGAGGCGAGGGTCGTAATTGCCCTCGAATTCCTTGAAAATCTGGCTGTAGGACTTCCCGGTGATGGCGGCCAGCACATTCAGCCTGCCCCGGTGCGGCATCCCGATGACGACCTCGTCCAATTCGGCGTCGGCGGCCTGCTCGCACAATTCGTCCAGGAAGACGATGGCGGACTCGCTGCCCTCCAGGGAGAAGCGCTTCTGTCCGACGAATTTGGTCTGCAGGAAGGTCTCGAACACCTCGGCCTCGTTCAGCTTGTCCAAGATGCGCAGATGCTCCTCGCGCGGCAGCGACTTATAGGGCCGCTCGAAGCGTTCCTGGATCCAGTCGCGCTGCTCGTTGTCGGCGATGTGCATGTACTCCAGCCCGATGGTGCGGCAGTAGGAATTGCGCAGGATGCCGAGGATGTCCCGCATCGTCTTGATCCCGCCACCGGCATTGCCCAGGCCGCCGATGGGAAATTCCCGGTCCAGGTCCCACAGGGTCAGCCCGTGGTGCTCGATCGCCAGTTCGGGATGGCTGCGCTGACGGAATTCGAGCGGGTCGATATCGGCCATGTAGTGGCCCAGGTTGCGGTACGCGCCGACCAGCGCGAACATCCGCGACTCGGCTGACTTCTTGGCCGGATCGTAGTCGCTCTTGTCGACAGCCCAGCGGATCGGGGTGTACGGCACGCGCAGGGCGGCGAAGATCGCGTCGTAGAAATTGTGCTCGCCGATCAGCAATTCATGAAGATACTTCAAGAATTCGCCGGATTGCGCGCCCTGGATGACCCGATGGTCGTAGGTGGAGGTGAAGGTGGTGACTTTGGACACGCCCAGCTCATTGATCCGGCGCTGGCTGGTGCCTTGGAATTCGGGCGGATACTCGACCGATCCGACCCCGAGGATGAGGCTCTGGCCCGCCATCAGCCGTGGGATCGAATGGCTGGTGCCGATGCCACCGGGATTGGTCAGGGTGCAGGTGGTGCCCTGGAAGTCGGCTACGGTCAACTCGCCCTCGCGCGCCTTGCGGACGAGCCGTTCGTAGGCCTGCCAGAAGGCGGCGAAATCCAGCTCCTCGGCATTGCTGATGTTGGGTACCAGCAGTTGCCGGTTGCCGTCGGACGTTTGCCGGTCTATCGCCAATCCCAGGTTGATCCCATCCGGGGTGACCAACTGCGGTTTTCCGTCGCTGAGGACGTAGGCGTTGTTCATCGCCGGCACAGCTTTGATCGCCTGCACCATCGCGTAGCCGATCAGATGGGTGAAGGAGACCTTGCCGCCGATGGTGGTGGCGAGGTAGTCGTTGATCATCCGCCGCTGCTCGATCAACAGTTTCATCGGCACCGACCGGACGGAGGTGGCAGTGGGCACAGCCAGCGACGCCTCCATGTTCTGCACGGTTCTGAGCGCCGCGCCGCGCAGCGGGGTCTTGGCGGACGAGGCGGGCAGCTTCAAAGCGACCGGTGCGGCCTTGGGGAGGTTGGGCGAGACGCCCAGGCCGGAGCCGGGC
>JAISCH010000213.1 GCA_031265725.1 Propionibacteriaceae bacterium | reverse complement strand
TACGGGAGTTACGCTACGCGATCGCGGTGGAAAAGAAATTCTCCAAAGAAGAAATCTTGGAGCGCTATCTCAATATCGCCTATTACGGGGACGGCGCCTATGGCGTGGAAGCCGCCGCCAAGCATTTCTTCGGCGTATCAGCGGCCAAACTCGATCTGTCCCAGTCGGCGATGCTGGCTGGTCTGGTGCGCAATCCGGTGGAGACAAATCCGGTGAAACACCCGGAGATGGCCCTCGAGCGGCGCAATAACGTGCTCGACCGGATGCTTACCTTGAAGCTGATCAGCTCTGCCGAAGCGCAAGAGGCGAAAGAGGTGAAGTGGGATCCGAAGAAAGTCACCACCTACAGCAATGGCTGCTTTTCCTCTCCCTATCCCTTTGTCTGTGACTACGCCGAGCTAAGCTTCCTCAATGCCACTGAATTGGGCATCAGCAGGCAGGAGCGCAAAGAGTTGTTGCTGCGCGGCGGCCTCACCATCAAGACTCATTTCGACCCGACTGTGCAGAAAAAAGCCGAATCCACTATCGGAAAATTGATTGCCCCAACAGACCCAGTGATTTCAGTAATCACCGCTATAGAGCCGGGCACTGGCATGATCGTGGCTATGGCACAGAGCCGCCCGAAAAAGGGCGACAACGGCAAAGCTGCGGGCAAATACAAATGGAAGGGCGAGACCTATTGGAACTATGCCGCCGGACAGTCGATGGGCGGCGCACAGGGATTCCAAGGCGGATCGACCTTTAAGATGTTCACTGCCGCCGCCGCATTGGACAATGGTATGGGAGTGAACACCAGTTATAACGTCTCCGGAACGATAGAATTCAAAGGTAAAATCTTCCGCGGTTGTGCTGGCAGTTTCCCATATCCAAAAACATGGCGGGTCTCCGGTAGCGCCGGAAGCCATATGGGAATGCTTGAAGGGGTCCGACGCTCAGTAAACGGCTACTTCGTCCAGTTGGAGCAGGGGGTCGGGATTTGTGAGTCGGTGAAGATGGCCCGCACCCTCGGCTTGGAAGTGGGCAACGGGGAAGACCTGGTAGAGCACACTGACAACGGCTCTTGGCCATCGTTCACCCTGGGCACAGTGGACATCACCCCGCTGTCGATGGTGAAGGCCTACGCCACCATCGCCGCCAGCGGGATGCGTTGCGATCCGATCATCCTCTCCGAGATCACCACCAAAGATGGTGAGAAATTGCCGGTGCCTAGCGCCAATTGCAAGCAAGTCATCTCAGAGGAATTGGCCAACACGGTGGCCAATGTTTTCAAACAGTCGATGTATGGGACATCCCATTATGCCCGGATACCTGGCATTGATATGGCCGGCAAGACTGGGACCGTGGATGGAAATAAAGCGATCTGGCAAGTCGCCATTACCCCGAATCTGGCGATGGCTGCAGTAATTTCCTATGATTCTGATCCAACACAGAAGAAGTTCTGGCAGCCACGCAAAAACAATATCAACGGCGTGCAGGTGAAAGGTGGGCGTATATACGCCCAATCCGGCGCATATACGGGTGGAAAATTACTGAAACCGGTCTTCCAGAAAGCGATGGAGGATCGCAAGAAACTCAAATTCCCCGCCGCAGACCAATCCATCTGGCGAGGCACTTACGAATCAGTGCCAAGCTGCTCGGGTCGGTCACTGGCATCTTGTAAAAAGGTGCTGGAGGACGCCGGATTCGTCTGGTACATGCAGAATGTGGACTCCGAAGAGCCAAAGGGCACCTTCGTCGGCATTTCCCCGTCCGGCAAAGCTCCGAAGAATTCATCCATCGCCTTACAGATTTCCAAAGGTCCAAAGGAAAAGCCGGTGGTGGTACCTCCAGTGACGCCGCCACCCACACCTCCGCCCACCCCACCCGTCGTCCCATAAGGCTGCCCACTTTGAATAAATGGCTGCGACGCTTGGGAGTGTTGGCGCTGGGCTGCTTCAGCTACGGCGTCCTGATCGAGAACCACGCCTTCAAAATCCGCCGGGTGAATGTGCCGGTACTTCCTGCCGGATCGCCCGCATTGCGAGTGCTGCATATCTCCGACCTGCATCTGCTGCGCACTGACAAATCCCGGCTCCGTTTCATCTCCACCCTGGCCGGTTTGGAGCCGGACTTGGTGGTCAGCACTGGTGACAATCTGGCCGAGCCAGCGGCGGTGGAGGCCCTGCAGGAGGCGCTGGGACGACTGCTGGAAGCCCCCGGCGTATTCGTGTTCGGATCGTCCGACTACGAATTCCCCCGCTACCGCAATCCGCTGTCCTATCTGCTCAAGTCGTCCGCGCGCGAGTTGGACAGCGATCAGATGCCCACCCAGCAATTGGAGCAGATGCTGACTAGCGGTGGCTGGCAGAATCTGACCGGACGACGGGTGAAGCTGGCGATCAACGGCGTGCCGCTCGAATTCCGGGGTATTGACGACGCCCATCTGGCCCTGGACGACTACCAGTTGGTAGCCGGTAAGGCGGACAAAGCTGTCGCCGCGTCCATCGGAGTCACCCACGCGCCCTACGAGCGGGTGTTGAACGCGCTGGCCAAGGACAAGGTGAAGCTGGTCTTCGCCGGACACACCCACGGGGGCCAGGTCTGCGTCCCGATCTACGGCGCGCTGACCACCAACTGCGACCTCAATCCGAAATACGCCAAAGGCCTTTCCCGGCTGCGCAGCGGACGGCACAACTACTACCTGCACGTCTCCGCCGGGCTGGGCACCTCCCCGTTCGCGCCCTTCCGTTTCAGTTGCCCGCCCGAGGCCACGATCCTGACCTTGACCGCCCGGAAATGAGATATGTCCGACGGTCGCATTAGACTTCCGTCATGACGAGTTGGGAATACTCACCACAGTTGGAGCGGCGATGAATGAGGAAACGAACGAGACGCTGCCCTCGCAGCGTTTGGCGGCGCTAGGCATCGCACTGCCTCCGGTGGCAAAGCCAGTAGCGGATTATGTGCCCGCATTGACCACGGCCGGACAAATCTACACCTCCGGCCAACTGCCTTTCATCGACGGCAAGCTCGGCTGGACCGGGAAGGTCGGAGCCGAAGTCAGTCTGGAGCAAGCGACGCAAGCCGCCCGGACCGCCTGCTTGAACGCGCTCGCCGCCGCAGCCGACCAAGTCGGGGGAGTCGATGGGATTCAACGAGTGGTGAAGCTGACCGTCTACGTGGCCAGCGCTCCGGATTTCACCGCCCAGCCCAGCGTCGGCAACGGGGCGTCCGCAGTATTGATTGAGGTGTTGGGGCCACAGGGGCAGCACACTCGTTCCGCAGTCGGGGTGGCGGTGCTTCCACTCGACTCGCCGGTAGAGGTGGAGTTGATCCTGGAATCCAACGCGGCTTCCTTCTGACGGCCTTGACTCAGGAATCCCGCCGGGAACTCGTCGCCCGCGCCCAACAGATATTGGCCCGGTTGGGCGAGCTATACCCCGACGCGCACTGCGAATTGGACTTCACCGACCCCTTGCAACTCTTGGTGGCGACCGTGCTATCCGCGCAAAGCACCGACAAAAGGGTCAACCAGATCACGCCCATCCTCTTCAGCAAATATCCGACGGCGACCAGCTACGCCCAGGCCGACCGCGCCGAACTTGAGGCGATAATCCATCCGGTCGGCTTCTTCCGCAACAAAGCCGACTCGCTGATGAGGCTGGGCGCGGCGCTGATAACCGATTTCGGCGGCGAGCTACCGCAGACGATGGACGAACTCATCCGGTTGCCCGGAGTGGGCCGCAAGACGGCGAATGTGGTGCTGAACGAGGCATTCGGCGTGCCGGGCCTGACCACCGACACCCACTTCATCAGACTGGCTAACCGCTTCCGTTGGACGAAGCAGACCGATCCGGCCCGGATCGAGGCCGAGGTGGGCAAATTATTCGACCCCAGCGACTACAACCTGGTCAACCACCGGCTGATCTGGCACGGCCGCCGCCGTTGCCATGCCCGCAGACCGGCCTGCGGGGCTTGCCCGGTGGCCGAGTTGTGCCCCTCGTTCGGGGAAGGGCCGACCGACCCGGCCGAAGCGGCCAAACTCATCCGGGAGCCGCGCGGATGAGGCTTCCGATCCCCGACCAGTTGCTAGCGCTGGAAAGCCTCCTGGCCAATTCCAGCCAATTGCCGGTTGCCGACTCGCACGGGCGGCGGGCTGCCGTGCTGGTGCTGTTCTGCGGTGACGCGGACGCGCCCAGCATCGTCTTCGTGGAGAAGACCGGCCAATTGCGCTGGCACGCCGGACAAATCGCCTTCCCTGGCGGTACCCAGGAATCAGTTGACGACACTCTGGTCGGCACCGCGCTGCGCGAGGCGCAGGAGGAGGCTGGGATCGTCCCGGCAGCGGTCGAGGTCTTGGGCCTGCTGCCGCAATGGTCCATCTCGCGCAGCGGCTTCGCTGTCACCAGCGTGCTGGGTTGGTGGGCGGAGCAGGGGCCGCTCAGCATCGGTGACCCCGGAGAGATCGCGGCGCTCCACGTCCTTAGAGTGGACGACCTGATCAACCCGGCGAACCGCTCCACTTGGACCCATCCCGACGGGCATACCGGGCCGGGTTTCAGCGTCGGGGAACTCTATCTTTGGGGGTTCACCGCGTTGGTGCTCAGCCGGTTATTCGACGCGGCGGGGTGGAGCCAGCCCTGGGACGTGAGCCGGAGGGTGCCGATCCCGCCCCGCTTCTACCGGGAGCGTTGACCGGCGTCAGCTTCAGCGGGCGTGGACGAGCGGCGCGGTCCGTGCGCTCAACTCAGATCGGGAGTTCTGTGATGCAGTTATCAAAGGGCGTAGACAAGCGGCGCGCGGCCCGTACCCTCAACTACTTCTTCGGCAACAGTCCAGCGGCGGCGATCTGATCGTTGCCAGTCGTCACGGCTGATTTGACGGCGGCCACCGACTGTTCGACTGACTCGATGGTCTTTTCCGGCTTGCTGAATTTGAACTTGCCCTTGCCCACTAGGACAAGGATGACAGCGAGGATGAAGAAGACCACCGCAACGCTGGCGAAGCCCAGCAACAGCGCGGCCAACAGACCCAGACCTAGGGTCTGATAGATGAGCGCCACTCCGAATCCCACTCCAAGGATGAGCAAGATCGACCCGGTCAGGGCGAGATACGCCGCTCCGCCGAATAATCCGGCGCCAATACCGGCTGACTTGGCTTGCGGAATCAACTCGGCCTTGGCCAGCTCTATTTCACCTCGGACGATGGTGGTGACATCGGCTTGAATATTCTCAACGAGTTCAGCGATATTGACGTGATCAGCCATAAAACAACACTATCGCTAGAATGCTCTCTATGCGCGCTTGGTACATCAGACATCGGGGTCTGATCTCCTATATCGCCAAACGCTTGGGCATCACTTTGCTGCTGGCTTGGGGAATCACGCTGATCACCTTCCTGCTGACGAATCTGGTTCCCGGCGACCCGGTGGTGTCGGCACTGGGCGAAGTGGCGGCCAGCGACGAGGAGTTGGTGGCGGCGTTCCGGGCGAAATACGGGCTGGACAAGCCACTCCCCGAGCAATACCTGATCTATCTGGGCAATCTGCTGCAAGGGGACTTCGGAACGTCCATCATCACCAGGCGTCCAGTGGCAACCGATCTGGCCGCCAATTTCCCGGCCACGATAGAGATCGCGCTCTACACCATCATCAGCGCGATCATCATCGGAATCACCTTCGGAGTGATCGCCGCCTATCGCAAGGGCAAAGCCTCCGATCAGGTGCTGCGCTTCGTCTCGTTGGTCGGTATCTCCGTCCCGAGCTTCTGGATCGCAATCCTCAGCTTCTACCTGTTCTACTACCGGCTGCGTTGGGTTCCTGGCAGCGGGCGAATGTCGCCGGGGGCCAAACCGCCGCAATCCATCACCGGCCTCTACACCGTGGACGCGCTGCTCACCGGCGACATGCAGGCTTTTGTGGACGCGGCTGGGCACTTGGCGCTGCCGGTCTTCGTGCTCACCCTTTACGCGGTCGGGATGCTCACCCGCTTCTCGCGCACCAGCGTCCTCGAAGTGCTCGACAAAGACTATGTGCATGCCGCCATCGCCAAAGGGCTGCCTTGGCACACCGTGCTCTTCCGCTACGTGCTGCGCGGCGCGTTGGTCCCGATCCTCACTGTGGTTGGAGTGGTATTCGGCGGGCTGCTCTCCGGGACGGTGCTGGTCGAGTCGATCTTCTCCCGGCCCGGCCTGGGCGCGTACGCTTTCCAGTCCGCGATAAATCTGGACCTGTTCGGCGTGATGGGGGCCGGACTCGTCATCGGATTGGTCTACATCCTCACCAACTTCGCCGTTGA
>JAISCH010000202.1 GCA_031265725.1 Propionibacteriaceae bacterium | reverse complement strand
CTCACCGCGCTGGCCCTGGCCGCGCATTTGGTGGTTCGCATCCGCGTCCCCTACGCCGATCCGCTGATCCTGCCGATAGCCATGTTGCTGAACGGCATCGGCCTGGCGATGATCCATCGGCTCGATCTGGGCAGCGATCCAGTCATGCATTCCGCCGAACTGCAATTGATGTGGACCTGTGTGGGAGTCCTCGTCTTCTGCCTGGTCTTGATAGTCATGCCCGACTACCTGGTCTTGCACCGCTACACCTACATATTTTTCCTGATCGGTATCGTTGTACTGATGTTGCCGCTGTTGCCGGTAATCGGCTCAGAAAAGCATGGCTCCCGGATTTGGATTCAGCTCGGCAATTACTCTTTTCAACCCGCTGAAGTGGCGAAGATCATCCTTGCGATCGCTTTCGCCTCTTACCTGGTGGACAAGAAGGAAGTGCTGGCGATGGCAGGAGGACGCATCTTGGGCATCACGCTGCCCAGGCTCAGGGACCTCGGGCCAATCCTCATCGTCTGGCTGGTCAGCCTGGCCGTCCTGGTGTTCCAGAAAGACCTCGGCACCTCACTGCTCTTCTTCGGCCTCTTCGTGACGATGCTCTACATAGCCACCGAACGTCCCTTCTGGCCGATCTTGGGCTTGGTGCTCTTCGTCGGCGGCGCTTTGGCGAGCTATCCGTTCTTCGGACATCTACGTACCAGGGTGTCGGCCTGGCTCGACCCGTTCAGTAATTTCGACAGGAATTACCAAGTGATCCAGGCCCAATTCGGGATCGCCTGGGGCGGCCTGTTCGGCACTGGATGGGGCATGGGACGGCCCAATATGACGCCGTTGGCGAAGAGCGATTTCATCGGTGCGGCAGTAGGTGAGGAATTGGGCGTCACCGGGCTGATCGCCGTCATCCTGCTTTACGGCATCCTGGTCGCCCGGGGCTTGCGCGCGGCCCTCGGCTGCCGGGAGCCATTCGGGAAGCTGCTCGCCGCCGGCCTGGCATTCGTCTTCGCCATCCAGGTGTTCGTCATTCTGGGCGGGGTCACCCGGCTGTTGCCGTTGACCGGCCTGACTACGCCTTTCATGTCGCAGGGCGGTTCGTCGCTGTTGGCCAACTGGGCGATGACTGCCATTCTGCTGGTGATCACCCACCACTCCCGGCGACCGGTCGGGCAGGCTCAAGACCCACAGCCCTCGCTGGCGGCGGAGGCCACTCAAGTGATCGAGGTGGCCGGATGAACGCTCCGATCCGGATGAACGGCCCTATCCGGGTGGTGTCCGTCACCGTACTGGTGATGTTTTTCGCCTTGATGGCAAATCTGACCTATTCGGCGACCATGCGGCAGACCTCGCTCAACGAGAACACCCAGAACCGCCGGGTCAGCGATGCCCGATTCGCCCAGGACCGAGGGCCGATCATGGTCGGGAACACTCCGATAGCCGAGTCGCAGCCGGTCAAGGATCGGTACAAATTCCAGCGGGAGTACTCCAACGGGCCGCTGTACGCCCCAGTCACCGGCTTCTACGCCTACAGCTATGGGAGTTCGGCGCTGGAGTCCTCGCAATCCAGATTCCTCTCCGGGGCCACCGACCAGCAAGTACTGGAACAACTCATCAAATCCGCCGCTGGCCAAGTTCCAAAGGGCGCGACAGTGGAGACCACGATCTCGGCCAAGGCGCAGAAAGCCGCTTGGAAGGCATTGGACGGACGCAAGGGGGCAGTGGTCGCCCTCGACTACCGCACCGGCGCGGTGCGCGCACTGGTGACCTCGCCCAGCTATGACCCCGCCGAACTGGCGACTCACGACCTTGCCGCGTCCAAACAGGCTTGGGAGAGGCTGAACGCCGATGCCGACAAGCCGATGGCCAACCGGGCCACCAGGGAGATTTACGCGCCTGGTTCCACCTTCAAGCTGATCACCGCCGCAGCCGCGCTGGAGAACGGGTACACCAGCGACTCCAGCATCGACGCTAGCTCGTACCAGCTTCCCGGATCGACCAAGCGCATCAACGGCTCCTGCGGGGGGGCCAAGATCACTCTCGGTCAAGCCCTGCGCGTTTCCTGCAACCCTGGGTTCGCCAGGCTGGGGGCGAAACTAGGCGCGGATGTGATGCAGAAGCAAGCCGAGGCGTTCGGTTTCGGTCAGCGCTACCTGCCGGAGATCGGATCGGTCGCCAGCCGGTTCCCGGAGGACATCGACTCGGCGCAGACGGCGATGAGCGCCATCGGCGAGTACGAGGTGGCGGCGACTCCGCTGCAGATGGCTATGGTGGCCGCAGCCATTGCCAACGACGGCGTGGTGATGCAGCCCTATGTCGTGGACCGGGTGCTGAGTGCCGATCTGGCCTTGATTCAGCGCACCGCTCCGGCCCAGGCGTCCATCGCAGTGAGCGGGGCGACGGCGGCGCAGCTCAGGCAGATGATGGTGAGCGTGGTTGAGTCCGGCACCGGGCGTCGCGCCCAGATTCCCGGCGTGGAAGTCGGCGGCAAGACCGGCACTGCGGTGACTGACCGAGAACGGCTCCCCTACGCCTGGTTTGTTGCCTATGCGAAAGAGTATGGTGTCGCAGTGGCTGTTTTCATTGAGGATGCAGATATAAGCGCTAGCGAAGTTGCTGGTGGCAGAGTGTCGGCACCTGTGGCGAAAGCTGTGTTGGAGGCCCTGAAGTGACACAATGGACTGGGCTGGGTCTCGCAGGCGAGCCGGGAGTGTTCCGGGAGGAAATACGATGACTGATGAACCGAGGCTGCTGGGCGGTCGTTACCAACTGGGTGCGCTATTGGGGCGCGGTGGCATGGCCGAGGTGCGTCATGCCCGGGACACCCGGTTGAACCGAGATGTCGCCGTCAAGCAATTGCGGGTGGACCTTGCCACCGATCCCACTTTCCAGGAACGTTTCCGCCGAGAGGCGCAAGCCGCTGCCGGGCTGAACCATCCCAATATCGTCGCCGTCTACGACACCGGCGAGGAGCCCGATCCGGCCACTGGGGTGCGCGTCCCCTATATCGTGATGGAATTGGTCGAGGGGCATACCCTGCGGGAGATTCTGCGCACCGGGCGGCAGATTCAGCCCCGAAAGGCGTTGGAATTCACCGAGGGCGTGTTGGAGGCGCTCAACTATTCCCATCGCGCCGGGATCATTCACCGCGACATAAAACCGGCCAATGTGATGCTGACTCCGGACGGTTCGGTCAAAGTGATGGATTTCGGCATCGCCCGGGCAGTGGCGGACACTTCAGCGACGATGACCCAGACGGCAGCGGTCATCGGGACCGCGCAGTACCTGTCTCCGGAGCAGGCCAGGGGCGAGCCCGTGGACGCGCGGAGCGATATCTACTCCGCTGGCTGCCTGCTCTATGAGCTTTTGGTGGGCAGGCCGCCGTTCACTGGCGACTCGCCGGTCAGCGTCGCCTATCAGCACGTCCGGGAGCTACCGATTCCGCCCAGCCAGATCGACCCGATGATCACTGGGGGGATGGACACCGTAGTGCTGAAGGCACTGGCGAAGAATCCGGTCGATCGCTATCAGAGCGCCGCGATGATGCGTGACGACATCGCCCGGCTGCTGGCTGGACAGGATGTCTACACCCAGGTGCCGGTGACGGCCCCCACGGTTGCTGTCCCCGCTCCCGTTCCTGAGGTCGGATACGAGGAGGACGATTACGAGGACGATCGGTCGGGCAAGTGGCGCGTGGGCATCATGGTCTTCCTGATCGCGCTGGTGGTGATCGGCGTCGGGCTGGGTGCTTTCTTCCTGCTGAATCCGGGCGGCCGTCCGGCCTTAGTGACCGTTCCGGAGGTGGTAGGTTACACGCCCGAGCAATCCTTGCAAATCCTGCAGAACGCCAAGCTGGTGCCAGTCCCGGCTAATGTCCGCGGTCCGGACAATGACTCGGTCGGACGGGTGGTGAGCCAGAATCCGTTCGCCGGCACCGAAGTCCCGGAAGGCTCTGAAGTGCGTTACGAGATAAATCTGGGGCCGGAGAAGGATACGGTGCTCTCCGGCTTGGTCGGGATGAAGTGCGAGGACGCCCAGGCACAGTTGAAAGCCATCGGCTTCACCAATGTCAACATCCAGGAGGACAGCGATGAGCCGATAACGGCGAAGAAAGGCCAGGTCACCAGGGTCAATCCGGCCGAGGGCGCTGAGATCCCGGTGGGCCAGGAGGTTATCATCTATTGCGCGACCGGCAAGAGCGAGGTGCCGATGCTGACTGGCGTCTCCGAGGAAAGGGCCGAATGGGATGCGAAGAACGCTGGCTTCAAGGTGGAATTCACCCAGGAGGTCTCCGAGAGCACTCCGGGCAATGTCATCGGGCAAGACCCGCTGCCCGGCACGATGTGGGACCGGACCAAGCCGATAAAACTCGTGGTGGCCAAGGCACCGCCGTCGCCCCCGCCGACCAGCCCGCCGCCCAGTTCGCCCCCTCCTTCTTCTCCGGAGGTAACTCCGTAGCGATTCGTAGTGGACGCCGGACACTTTCCGGCGAACACAGTGAGCGCGGGGGTTTCAAGGGGTCGCCCCCTTGGATGTAAATATGTTGGGGCTTAGCGGACAGCGGGTATCAGCGCATTGAGACCTTTGGCTTTATGAGGCGCATTTATGTCGCCGCAAATGGCAAGCCAATTCGCCAGCAGTTGATGACCGCATTCGGTGAGCACCGATTCCGGGTGGAATTGGACGCTCTCCACCGGAAGGCTGCGATGGCGCACCGCCATCACCACTCCGCTTTCCGTGGTGGCGCTGATCTTGAGTTCGGCTGGAGTGGTGGCTGGGTCGAGGGCGAGTGAGTGGTACCTGGTGGCGGTGATTGGGTTGGGCAGCCCGGCGAACACGCCCAAGCCGTCGTGATCCACCAGTGAGGTCTTGCCATGCAACAACTCCGGGGCGCGGGACACCGTGCCGCCATAGGCCACGCAGATCGCTTGCAGGCCGAGGCATACTCCGAAGATGGGCAGCCTGCCCGCGAATCGTCTGACTAGGTCCACGCAGACTCCAGCACGCTCCGGAGTGCCGGGGCCGGGGGAGAGCAGCACGCCGTCGAAGGCGTCCGCCCAATCAGTGCTGAACCGGGCGTCGTCGTTGCGCCACACTTCGACCGTGGCGCCGAGTTGGGCCAGGTATTGAACGATGTTGTAGACGAAGGAATCGTAGTTGTCCACAACTAGAATATTTGCTGGCATAGCACTGGGTGTGTTGGAGGGGGAGAGAGGCTTATCCCTTCTTGCCCCACTGCGTAGAGACGATGAACGACGCGGCGATCAATGCCATGCCGATGATGATATTCCAGCCGCCCAGGCCGCCTTCCGACTCCGGGACGCTGATCACCGGCACCCGGATGCCGAGTGACGCGGTGACGTAGTAGACCACCAGCCAGACGATTCCAAGGATCAACAGGGTCAGGAAGGTCGGCACCACCCAGCTCCCGGTGCCGGGCGCGGCAGCCTTCTTGGCTTTCTTCGCCTGTACGGACGCTTTGGTGGTCTGCTTCTTCTTTTCCGCAGCCTCTTTGCGAATTCTCGACTCTGGCACTACAACTCCTTGCGACTTTAGCGATTTTAGCAGGGTGTGGTCATCCCGCAGGCTTCAATAGTGGGAACAGGATGGTCTCCCGGATCCCCGCGCCGGTGAGCAGCATCATCAGCCGGTCGATTCCCAGCCCCATGCCGCCCATCGGGGGCGCGCCGAGTTCGAGCGCGTTGAGGAAGTCCTCGTCCAACTGCATCGCCTCCGGATCGCCAGCGGCGGCTTTCAGGGATTGGGTCACCAGTCGTTCCCGCTGGATGACCGGATCGATCAGTTCAGAGAAGCCGGTGCCGCGCTCCACCCCGCCGATGATCAAATCCCAGGCCTCGATCAGGTCTGGGTCGTCGCGGTGCGGGCGGGCCAGCGGTTGCGCTATCGGCGGGTAGTCGCAGACGAAGGTGGGCTGGATCAGCTTCGGCTCGACAATCTCACCGAATAGCTCCATCACCATCTTCTGCGCTTCCCAGTCGGGGTTGTACGCGATGTCGTGTGCGTCAGCTATTTCGCGCAGCCGTCGCAGCGGGACTGCCGGCGTCACCTCCTCGCCGAGGGCTTGGGAGAGGGTGGGATACACCGGTTTCCACTCCCACTCGCCGCCCAGGTCTATCTCGCCGTCAGCAGTGTCGATCACCGTGGAACCTATCGCGTTGGCGGCGTTGACGATCAACCGTTGGGTCAAATCAGCGATGGTGTGCTGGTCGCCCCAGGACTGGTACGCCTCCAGCATGGTGAACTCCGCCGAGTGGGAGGAGTCGATGCCCTCGTTGCGGAAGACTTGGCCGATCTCGTACACCCGGTCCGCGCCGCCGACCATCGCTCTCTTCAGGAATAGCTCAAGCGCGATCCGCAGCGTCATCGGAATGTCGAAGGCGTTCAGATAGGTTTTGAACGGGCGGGCGGCAGCCCCGCCGTGGATCAACTGCAAGAGCGGCGACTCGACTTCGATATAGCCTTCCTCGAACAGGGTTTCCCGGATGGATCGGTTGACGAGTGAACGGTTACGCAGCATGTCGCGGGCCTCTTGCCGGACCACCAGATCGGCATGGCGCTGCCGGACCCGGTTCTCCTCGCTCAAATCCTTATGCAGTACCGGCAGTGGGCGCAGCGCTTTGCTGGCCAGCATCCAAGAGCTCGCCAGCACGCTCAGCTCTCCCCGTCTTGACGAGATCACCCGTCCGGTCACCGAGACGAAGTCGCCCAAGTCCACGTCGGCCTTCCAATCCGCCAGGGATTGCTCGCCAACCTCGGCCAGCGAGAGCATCACTTGCAAGCGGGTGCCGGAATCCTCCAGGGTGAAACCGTCTTGGAGCGAGGCGAAGCAGAGCTTTCCGGTATTGCGGATGAACATCACCCGGCCGGAGACCGAGACCACGTCCTTAGTCTCCTCGCCGGTTTGCAAATGCCCCCAAAGCTGATGTACCTCGCGGGCACTATGGGTGCGCGGCACCCTGATCGGGTAGGGAGCCACCCCTTTTTCCAGTAGCCTGGCCCGCTTGTCCAGCCGGATTTGCTGCTGCTCACTGACTTCAGGATCGCTCAATGCATCGGCATACGACATGTCCAGGTTGGTCTCACTCACCCATCTAGCTTAACTAGCCGATTGAGGCTTTGACGAATGAACCGAGTTTTGTTTTTTGGGCACCCACAAAGCATCCCGCTGCAGGGAGTAGCTTTGTGGGGCGACGTTTCCTATCGCCTCCCCGCACTTCGGTTGACTCGCGCCCAGCATCCAGTTTGACAGGAACCTGCAGTATTGAGCTAAGGTACCTGTAGAACAGGTTCCTACAGAAAGGGACGACAATGGGGGATTTATTCTCGAAGATGGCCCAGGTGATCCATCTGTACCGTCGCCAGCATATGCGTGGCCGGGGCGGCAAAGCATTGGACCAAACTCGTGGCCAAGGCCGGATACTGGCCATGTTGAAGATCCAAGACGCGATCTCGACCAAGGATTTGTCTTATCTGCTCGGCATCCGGGTGACTTCGCTGAACGAGCTGCTGGCCAAGCTGGAACGTTCCGGATACGTGACCAGAGAGCCATCACCGGCCGACCGCCGGGTGATTCTGATCAAGCTGACCCCGGCTGGCCGCGACGCTGGCGATCCCCAGGGTCGGCAGTCGGACGACGTGCTGGCCGTGCTGACTCCACAAGAGCAAGCCGGGCTCGACGCTTGTTTGGACAAGCTGTTGGAATCGTTACAGGCTGGCATGACCGACGAGTTGGCCCAGCGTGAGGAATGGGCGCAGCAAGTCCGGGAGCGGATGGGTGACGAACGTTTCGCCAAATGGGTGAACGCGGTCGGCGAGGAATTGGGCGATCCACGGATGCAGGCGATGGAGTTCATCTGCCCTGATCCGGAGTTGGGCAGGCGGCGCAGACCGGGCAAAAGAGATCGGGCCAAGTATGAGGCGCTGATGGCCGCCCTGGGTGAATTCCCAGCAGAGCGATAAGAGCGATAAGGAAGAAATGTTCCAACTGTTGAAGAAGTACCTCAAGCCGTATTGGGGCTTGCTGGTGGGTGTGCTGATCTTGCAATTCGCCCAGTCGCTAGCCTCGCTGCTGCTGCCCAGCCTGAACGCTTCGATCATTGACGATGGTGTCGCCAAGCAGAATTTCAGCGTGATTTGGGGTTTGGGCGGGGTGATGCTGGCGGTGAGCATCGTCCAAGTCGCCGGGCAGGTCGGTGCCACTTGGTGTGGCTCGCGGGCGGCGATGGGCTTCGGACGCGATCTGCGCCAGGCGATCTTCGATCGCGCGATCAGCTTCTCCAATAAGGAGATGAGCAAATTCGGCGCGCCGTCGTTGATCACCCGCAACACCAACGATGTCCAACAGGTGCAGCAATTCGTGCTGATGTCGGCGGTGATGATCATCGCCGCCCCGTTGGCGATGATCGGCGGTGTGGTGATGGCGCTGCGGGAGGATCCGGGCTTGAGCTGGCTGATCGTGGTGGCTGTCGTCGTCCTCGGCGCGGTGATCGCGGTTCTGGTGGTGCAGATGACGCCGCTCTTCAAGCAGATGCAACAGCGGATCGACAATCTCAACCGGGTGCTGCGGGAGCAGATTTCCGGCTTGCGGGTGATCCGCGCGTTCACCAGGGAGCCGACGGAGGCGGCCCGCTTCGACCGCGCCAACCGGGATTTCGTGGAGACGGCTCTGGCCGTCGGCGCGCGGATGATGACGCTCTTTCCGACGGTCTTTTTCGTGATGAATCTCTCCCAGGTGGCGGTGATGTGGTTCGGCGGGCAGCGGATAGCCCAGGGCGACTTGCAGGTCGGCCAGCTCACCGCGTACCTGTCCTATCTGATGCAGATTCTGATGAGCGTGATGATGGCGACGATAATGCTGATGATCGGCCCTCGGGCGGCGGTGACCGCCGGGCGCATCCAGGAGGTGCTGCGGACCGAGACCTCGCTGGTCCCCCCGGCCAATCCGGTGACCGAGTTGGCCGTGCATGGGCTGGCGGAATTCCGGGAGGTGGAATTCGCCTATCCCGGTGCGGCCGAGCCAGTGATCCGGGGGATAACCTTCCGGGCCGAGGCTGGGAAGACCACGGCGATAATCGGTGCCACCGGCTCTGGGAAGACGACGCTGGTCAATCTGCTGCCCCGGCTGTACGACGTCAGCGCGGGCCAAGTCCTCGTCGACGGGGTGGATGTGCGCGAGTTGGATCAGGATTTGCTCTGGAGCCGGATCGGCATCGTCCCGCAGCGGCCCTATCTGTTCTCCGGGACTATCGCCTCGAATCTGCGGCTGGGCAACCCAGCAGCCAGTGACGAGGAATTGTGGCAGGCCCTTGAGATAGCCCAGGCCACTGAATTCGTCTCGAAACTGGCCGATGGGTTGGACGCGCCCATCGCCCAGGGCGGCACGAACGTCTCCGGTGGCCAGCGGCAGCGGCTGGCGATCGCCAGGGCGTTAGTCCGGAAGCCGGAGCTGTATATCTTTGACGACTCGTTCTCCGCGCTGGATGTCGCCACCGACGCGAGGGTACGGGCCGGGCTGGCTGCGGAGACCAAGGACGCGGCGGTGATCGTGGTCGCCCAGCGGGTCTCCACCATCCGCGACGCGGATCAGATCATCGTCTTGGACGAGGGGACGATCTGCGGCGTCGGAGTCCATGACTGGCTGGTGGAGAACAACGAGACCTACGCCGAGATCGTGGAGTCCCAATTCCGGGAAGAAGAGGTGGCGGCGTGATGGCTGACAAAGAGATGGCTGACCAAGGCAAGCCGGCTGAAGCCGCGCCGAAGACGTCCAATGAGCGTCCCAAGTATGCCCCCACTGGCCCAAGGGGCGGCCCGATGGGCGGCGGCAATCGGGGCACCGGCGAGAAGGCGGTCAACTTCCTGCCCTCGTTGCGGCGGCTGGCTCTGCACCTGAAGGATGAGATTCCCAAGATCGCAGTGGTGTTGGTCACGGTGATCCTGGCCACTGGCGCGCAGGCGGTCGGCCCGAAGATTCTCGGCAATGCCACTGACATCATCTTCGACGCGGTGCAGGCCGGTCGGTCCATCGACTTCGCCGCCGTGGGTGAGCAGTTGCTGATTGCCACCGGCCTTTATCTGGCCTCCGGGCTGATGATGTGGGCCACTGGCCTGATGATAAACGGCATCGTGCAGCGTTCTGTCTACCGGATGCGTCGCCAGGTGGCTGACAAGATCACCCGGTTGCCGTTGAAGTATTTCGACTCGCAGCCCAGAGGGGAGTTGTTGAGCCGGGTCACCAATGACATGGACAATATCTCCCAGTCGATGCAGCAGACGCTGTCCCAACTGCTCACCAATCTGTTCACCATCATCGGTGTGCTGATCATGATGTTCTACCTGTCCTGGATCTTGGCCCTGGTCGCGCTGCTGACCATCCCGGTCGCCGTCGCGGTGACGATGGTGATCGGCAAGCGCTCGCAGCGGCTGTTCGCGGCCACTTGGAAGAACACCGGCCAGCTCAACGCGCAGATCGAGGAGGCCTTCACCGGACAGGATTTGGTCAAGGTCTTCGGTCGTCAGCGGGAGATTGCGGAGAGCTTCCGGGAGAAGAACGCGGAACTGTTCGGAGCCTCTTTCGGCGCGCAATTCATCTCCGGCATCATCATGCCGGTGATGTTCTTCGTCGGCAACCTGAATTATGTCGTCATC
>JAISCH010000027.1 GCA_031265725.1 Propionibacteriaceae bacterium | reverse complement strand
GCCGGGATAGTGGTGCCCGCCAGGGCGGCGAGCGTAGGCCGTATGGTTCCAGGCGTTCTGGTTTTGACCGGGATGGTGACACTCGTCGCAGTGACGAGCGCCGGGATGGCGGGCGTCGGGATGACGGGCGCAAGCCGTATAGCCCAGGACGTTCCAATTTTGGCCGTGGTGGTGACACTCGCCGCAGCGATGGGCGGGGCAGTTTTGATCGTCGCAGCGATGAGCGGCGGGACGGTGAGCGCAGGCCGTACAACTCCGGGCGTTCCGGGTTTGAACGCGATGGTGATACCCGGCGCAGTAATGATCGCAGCAGCAGTGAGCGTAAGCCATATGGTTCCAGGCGGCCTAATTTTGAGCGCCGAGACGATAGCCGCCGCAGCGGTGAGCGTCGGGATGGCGAACGCAGGCCATATAGCCCAGGACGTTCCAGCTTTGGCCGTGGTGGTGACACTCGCCGCAGCGATAGTCGCCGGGATGGCGAGCGCAGGCCGTACGACTCCGGGCGTTCCAGCTTTGATCGCCGGGGCGACACTCGGAGAGCTGATGATCGCGGGCAGCGGCGAGAGCCGTATGGCCAGCCTCCCCGGTCGGATGAGCCGAGGCTGCCTGATGATCTCGACCTGCGGGAACTGTCGCGGGGAGTGCGCGGCGAATTGCGCGGGCTGAGCCCGAAGACGGCGGAAATCGTCGGGGGCCATCTGTTGATGGCCGGGAAATTGATCGATGTGGACCCGGAACTCGCTTATGCCCATGCCGAGGCCGCCCGCCGTCGGGCTACCCGGCTGCCCATCGCCCGGGAAGCCGCCGGGGAGACGGCGTATGCAGCTGGGCATTACGAGGTGGCGCTCAACGAGTTGCGCGCTGTGCGCAGAATGAGCGGGAGCGACGAGTACCTTCCGGCTATAGCCGATTGTGAGCGGGCGCTGGGCCGCCGCCAACAGGCGTTGAAGCTGATCAAGGAAGGCTTGGCCAACAGCCCGGATGTGGCGATCAGGGTGGAATTGCGGCTGGTGGAGGCCAGCGTGCGCCGCGAGTTGGGGCAGGCTCCGGAAGGGCTGCGACTGCTGCGCACCGAGATCGAGCACTTGGGGTCCAGAGGCACGAGACTGGCCCGGGCCAGGTTGCGCTACGGCTATGCCGATCATTTGGAGGCCTCCGGTGAGACCGCCGACGCGGAGCAGTGGTTTGCCACCGTAGTCGCCTTGGACACCGAGGGGACCACCGACGCCGCCGAACGGCTGGCCGCCCTGCAGGGTGTGGTGATCGACTTTGCCGATGACGGCGCTGGCGACGACGAACTTGATGAAGACGAACTTGATGGAGACGTTCCTGACGGGGACGTTTTTGACGAAGACGTTCTAGCTGGTGACCCGCTGGTCAATGACGCCATTGGTGACGATATTCCCGAAGACGACATCCCTGATGACGACAGTTCTGACGACGACAGTCCTGACGACGGCGTCCCTGACGGCGAGCGGGCCGATGGCTGAACCGGGGGCATTGCTGGCGGACGGCTACGATGTGGCTTTGTTCGACCTCGATGGGGTGATCTATCTGGGGCCGGACGCCGTTCCCGGAGTGGTGCGGGCCACCGACGAACTGCTCCGACTGGGCAAAAAGCTGATGTATGTGACGAATAACGCCGCTCGTTCGGCTGAGGTCGTCGTCCAGCATCTGCGCAGCCTCGGCTACACCGCCGAACTGGACATGGTGCTGAGCAGCGCCCAGGTGGCGTCGGCCTATCTGGGGGAGAAACTGGCCAAGGGCACGAAGGTGCTGGTCGCCGGGACCGAGAATCTGCGCGAATTGATCGCGGCGGCGGGGCTGACCCCGGTGGCGAGCGCGGACGACGGCCCCGAGGCAGTCATTCTCGGCTACGACCCGGAAATGTCCTGGCCGCTGCTGGACGAAGCCTGCCTGGCCATCGGCCGGGGAGCCGTCTGGTACGCCTGTAACGACGACTCGTCCAGGCCCACCCAGCGCGGTGTCGTCATGGGAGTGGGCGGTATGATCGCCTCCATCCGGGCGGCGTTGGGCGGCGATCCGTTCACCTTCGGCAAACCATTTCGGCCGATGATGGACGAGGCGGTGCGCCGCACCAAGGCCAAATGCCCGATCTTTGTCGGTGACCGCATCGACACCGACATCATCGGCGCAAACCAGGCCCAGATGGACTCGCTGATGGTGTTCACCGGAGTGCATGGAAAGCATGAACTGGTCGCGGCCGGGCCGGGTGAGCGGCCGACTGCCATCGGAAAGGATGTGTCCGCGCTGCTTCTGCCGCCGCGCAGGCTGTCGCTAGCTTCACTAGGCTGTCGAAACTTGAGCGAAAGAGCCGAGTTTTTCGAGCCTCGGGGTCCCCGCAAAGTATCGCAGCAAGCGTTGCGAGCGGAGAACTTTGTGGGGCAACTAGACGGCGGTGCCGACTGCGATGGACAACGGGCGGTGCTGCGCGCCGGTGAGATCGTCCTGCTCACCGATCCAAGCGACTTGGAGAGCCAACTCTCTGCGCTCTGGGCGGTGGCGAATCTGGCCTGGGCCAATCCTGGAATCGAATGCGCCGCCGCGTTGCGGAGTTTGGACCTGGTTGGCTAACCTGCGCTGGAACTGGATATTGTTCAGACACGCAGAACGAGATAGCTCGGAGTGAACCCATGAATAGCAAACAAGCCGGTTCCGGCACTGATATAGCCCTGATCGCGGTGTTCGCAGCGCTGCTAGCGGTGCTCGCCGTGGTGCCGGGGGTTCCGATGCCGGGATCGTCGATGCCGATCACGCTGCAAACCCTCGGGGTCTTGCTCGCCGGTCTGGTGCTCGGCCCCTGGCGCGGTGCGCTTTCGGTGCTGCTCTATCTGCTGGTCGGTTTCGCCGGACTGCCGATTTTCGCGCAGGGGAGCGGCGGTCTGGCGGTTTTCTCCTCAATGAGCATCGGCTATCTGCTCAGCTTCCCCCTCGCCGCGCTGGTGTCCGGGGGATTGGCGAGTTGGTTCGTCCGTTCCGGCTTCAAAGGCCGCTATCTCTGGCTCACCATCGCTGCGGTCGTCGGCAGTTTCCTGGTCATCGACACTGCCGGAATCACCGGAATGATGATCGTCGGCCAAGTGGACTTGCTCACCTCCTTCATCTACAACCTGCCATTTGTGCTTGGTGACGCGATCAAATGCTTCGCCGCCGCCGCAATCGCAGTCGCGGTCAACAAGGCGTTCCCGCTCTTGCTCGCCTCCCGGAAGCCAGTGGCGGCTTGATCGAACTGCATCAGGTATCGGTAACGGTCAGCCTGCCCCAAGCTGGCCGGAAGCCCATTGCTAAGACGCTGCTCTCCGAAGTGAGTCTCAGCCTCGCCGAGAGGCGTGTCGCGGTGATCGGGGCCAACGGATCGGGCAAGTCGACGCTGTTGCGCCTGCTC
The DNA here is from genome assembly GCA_031265725.1 of Propionibacteriaceae bacterium. Lineage (GTDB taxonomy): Bacteria > Actinomycetota > Actinomycetes > Propionibacteriales > Propionibacteriaceae > Propionicimonas. The sequence goes on along the minus strand of JAISCH010000027.1, from coordinate 656 downwards.
AACGGTCTGGTCCTGCCCACTGCGGGCCGAGTGTTGGTGGACGGTTTGGACACTGCGACCCAAGTCCGCCAGGTGCGGGCGCGGGTCGGTTTCATCTTCACCGACCCACTGGCCCAATTGCTGATGGGCACCGCCTTGGACGATGTGGAGTTGAGCCTGCGCGACCAGGTGCGCGACAAGGCGGCGCGGCGGGCGCGGGCGTTGGAATTGCTGGCTGAGCGCGGGCTGGCGGATTTGGCTGAGCAGAGTGTCTACGACTTGTCCGGGGGGGAGCGGCAATTGGTATCGTTGACCTCAGTGCTGGCCACCCAGCCGGAATTGGTCGTCGCCGACGAGCCGACCACGCTGCTGGACCTGCGCAACCGGAATACCGTGGTAGCAGCGCTCTGTGGATTGCCGCAGCAATTGATCCTCGCCACGCACGACCTGGAATTGGCGGCCCAGGCCGACCGGGTAGTCGTCGTTGACGCGGGCCGGATTGTGGCTGACGGCGCTCCGGCGCGGACTATCGACTGCTATCGCCGATTGATGCGGGACGACCGGCCATGAATGGCGTGTTCTCCCTCTTCGTCCCCGGTGGGTCGGTTTTTCACCGGTTGGGCGCGGGTTGGAAATTCCTGCTGATGGCAGTGGCGACTTTCACCGGATTACTTTTC
>JAISCH010000018.1 GCA_031265725.1 Propionibacteriaceae bacterium | reverse complement strand
ACGCCGTGCCGGGTGCAGGCGCTTATTGTGGCCGGTGCGTTCAGTGGCCGAGCGCGCGGCGACTTCGGCCAAGACCGCGTACCACTGCTTCACAGTTTGCGGTGTCAGGACGGATAGCGGGACTCTGCCCAACTCGACTTCACTCGGGCGTGACGTGGTGAGCTTTGGGACGATCCACTTGTTCACCAAGCAACGGTAGCGTCTGAAAGTGTTCTCTTTGACCGTGTGTTGTTTGACAGCCAGCCAACCTGCCAGATACTCCGACAGTGGGGTCTTGACCGGCTCCAACCAGGTGCCACGGGCGCGTGACGCTCTGGCGTCTGCAAGCCAGTCCAGCGCAGCTTTTTTGTTGGGGAACGTTCGGTCTGCCATGTGCTTGACATCGCCGATCCTGAAGTACGCCTGGAATCTGCCTGTTGAGAGTTCGGTCACGGTTCCTAGCGGCGATCTTCTCGCTTTTGCCATTGGTTTTCACCTTCCGTTCGATGGCCTCTCCGGGAGAGATAGCCATGAGATAGCCTTGAAAGGTGTCTCATACGCTTCCAAACTGGGATTTCCTTCTTCGGCGTCTACGCTCTGACTAGGGGCGGAGGCCTTAGAGCGAGCGACGGGAATCGAACCCGCCTCTGCAGCTTGGGAAGCTGCCGTTCTACCGATGAACTACGCTCGCAGGTGCATCAGAAGTGTAGTACGAGGATGTGGCTAATGGCGAAATGTCGCTGGTGGAAATTAAACTCGGTGGTATGGATTTACGAGCTATGCGCAAGAGTTACGAGCAGGGGGAGTTGGACGAGGCCACTCTGCCGGGCAGTCCGCAAGCTGTCTTCGAGAGATGGATGAGCGACGCTATCGCTGCCGGGCTGGCCGAACCCAGCGCTATGACATTGGCGACAGTGGACGCGCAGTGTCGCCCTTCCACCAGGGTGGTGCTGCTCAAGAGCGCTGACGCCCGTGGGTTGGTCTTCTACACCAACTACAACTCCCGGAAGGGGCAGGAATTGGCCGCCAACCCCTGTGCGGCGCTGCAATTCCACTGGGTCGAATTGGAACGAGTGGTTCGGGTGGAGGGCCGAATCGAGAAGGTGAGCGAAACCGAATCCGACACATATTTCGCCACTCGCCCGTTGGATTCGCGGATAGGCGCTTGGGCCTCACCACAGAGCGAAGTGATCTCATCCCGGGCAGTCTTGCTGGCCAACGCCGCCAAGGCATCGGCACGGCACGGGCTGAAGCCACCTCGTCCCGCGCATTGGGGTGGCTACCGGCTCGTCCCAGAGTTATGGGAATTCTGGCAGGGCCGAAAATCCAGACTCCATGACCGGGTGCGTTACCGCCTGCTCGATGGCAATTGGGTGAGAGAACGTCTAGCCCCCTAATAGTTGACTCCGCAGAGTCCCCGCAATGGGCGGATACTTTTCGGGGGATTGGGTATGTGCGTTAACACGTCGATCTCAGCCTAACTGCCATCGACAGCAGTAGGCTGTTGCGCAAAGTTGCACCCCTCAGGAGGGGGCGACGTTGACGAGCATCACGCGGGCGGAAGTCGATTTCGGCGTCTTCCTGCTGCATCGGATTGCTGAACGGTGGCACAAGACCGTGCCGCAAACGTATTTAGCCCTGCACGAGTCCGGAATACTGGACGGCTACGTGTTTCCCTGTTACGACACGCTGCACACGTTAGGCACGGACTTACTTGGTGGATGACATAACCGAGATGACCAGGGAGCGAGGCGTCGCCAGGTTAGCGCTTGGTTAGGCCGGAGGCTGTGCCGTATTTCTTGATGTAGGCGTCTAGGGTGTCATCTTGGATCGCTTTGGCTAGGGCGGCCATCTGTTTTTCGTCAACTATGTCTATGGCGGCGTTGGCTTTGGTGCGGCCATAGCCGCTGACTGGGGCTTGCAGGCCGATCACATCGGCTCCTTTGGTGAGGCGCATCGACGTTCCGATGGAGATAATCTCCGAATTGGTGAGCCGGGCGTCCACTGTGAAATAGCCACCGACTTCATCAATGACGGTTTGCATGGCCGCCGGATTCGTCAGCGTCTCCGGAGTGGCGAGTTTGAGGAACACCGCCCGCAACACTGCCCGATGCCGCTCAGTCCGGCCCAGATCGCCGCCCGGCAAACCGCGCCGTTGCCGCACATAGGCGAGCAATTCGTCACCGGCCAGGGTGACCTCGCCCTTCGGGAAATGGTAGCCCAGGTTGGTCGACTCAAAGCTATTGTTGAAAGTGACGCCGCCAATGACCTTGGTGATCTGCACGAAACTCTCAAAGTCGATCACGACGGTATGGTCCATCCCCACTCCGACGAGTTGCTGCAAGGTCTTGACGGTCAACGGCGGCCCGCCGAAAGCATAGGCAGCGTTGATCTTGTTCTTGCCGTGGCCGGGTATCGGCACATACATATCGCGCGGGAACGAGATCAGGTACATCTTGTCCCGATCGGCGGTGACATGCATGACGAGCAGCACGTCGCTGCGGCCATCCTCAATATCACCCCGGGAATCCGAACCCATGACGACGATATTCAACGGGTGGCGCTCGATCAGATCGGACGGCAGCGGCGCTGGAAATTCCGGGTCTTCAATGACCAGGGTCGGATCGCGCTTAATCTGGTCCAACGCCGAATTCGCTGTATACCAAGCCCAGGCCACCACACCGAGCAACGAGATCACCAGCACGCCCATCGAGATACAGAGCGGCAGCACCCAGCGCCGTTTCTTCTTGGCCTTCGCCGCAGCGTCCGGCTCAGCGGCCCCAGCAACGGTCGCGGATTTGGCCAAGACCTTGGTCTCTTCCACCGATTCTGGACCCGGTTGCGGACTACTCGGCGGTAAGAACAAATCTGACATCGAAAACTCCCTCGGCCCATGCGCCTAATCAATCTTAAGGGATACGCCAAATTCAAGCGCTTGCCAGCTTCGCTTCAATCGTGGCTGTGCGAGTGTTAGCGACTCTTAGCAATCCTAGGTATGCTGTATTTCGCATCACTGTGATGCTTGAAATTATGGAGGTCATATGCGTACCACCGTGACTCTGGACGACGAACTGGTGACCAGGGCTAGCAAGTTAACCAATATCAAAGAAAAATCCGCTCTGCTGCGGGAAGGGCTGGAGACATTGGTCCGGGTTGAGAGCGCCCGCCGACTCGCTGCGCTGGGAGGGTCCGACCCGAATGCCGAAGCAGCCCGCAGGCATAGGGATCAATAGTGATTCTGGTCGATACCTCGGTTTGGATAGATCACTTCCAGGTCGCCAATGTGGAACTGATCCGTTTTTTAAAAAATGACGAAGTGTGCTGCCATCCGCTCGTGATCACGGAGATTGCCTCGGGTAGCATCGCTCGGCGTAGCGAAATTCTCAAATTGTTACAGCAACTACGCCAGCTACCACAGGCAGACAACAACGAAGTACTGGTTTTGATCGAGACCAACAAACTATGGGGGAAAGGCCTCAGCGCAGTGGACATTAATATTCTCGCCTCTGCAAAAATCACCTTGGGGACCAAGATCTGGACCCGAGACAAGGCCCTTTCACGCGCCGCCGAAGATTTAGCGGTCAACTACCGGTTCGCATGACCACGATTGGGGCGACGCTGGCAAGCGCTCGTGGCTGTCAGTGAACCGATTGAGCGGATGAGAGTCTGCAAGAGTCAATACGCACCCGGCAAAGGGGGTGACGAGGGGAGGCCTGCGAAGCGCAACCCTTAGGGTTGCTCTCATCCACTTCTTAGAATCATGAGCTAATCTAGAAGGTATGCATATTGGTAAGCGGTTATGGTCGCTAGTGCTGTTTCTATTCGTGTCGTGTCTCGGCGGCCTGTTGGTCGCTGGTTTGGCCGTCCCGGTGGCTGGTCTGGTGAACGTTGGTGGCACGGCGGTGGCCGATGGGATGAACGCGCTGCCGACTGAGTTGGAGACGCCGCCGCAATTCGAACAGTCGAAGCTGCTGATGGCCAACGGCAAAACTCTTGCCACTTTTTACGAAGAGAACCGCATCTACAAAGAGTTGAAGGATATCTCTCCGGTGATGCAGCAGGCCCAGGTGGCCATCGAGGACAGCCGCTTCTATGAGCATGGCGCGCTCGACCTGCGCGGCACGATGCGGGCGCTGGTCTCCACCGCACAGGGTGCCACTCAGGGCGGCTCCAGCATCACTCAGCAGTATGTGCGGCTGGTGCTGGTCGAAACCGCAGTGATGCACAACGACGCCAAAGCTAAGTTTTTAGCCACCGAGACCAGCCTGGCCCGCAAGGTACGGGAGTTACGCTACGCGATCGCGGTGGAAAAGAAATTCTCCAAAGAAGAAATCTTGGAGCGCTATCTCAATATCGCCTATTACGGGGACGGCGCCTATGGCGTGGAAGCCGCCGCC
>JAISCH010000005.1 GCA_031265725.1 Propionibacteriaceae bacterium | reverse complement strand
CCCGGCACGTCCACGAAGGTCACGATCGGAATGTTGAACGCGTCACAGGTGTTGACGAAGCGCGACCCCTTGTCGGAGGCGTTGATGTCGAGCACGCCAGCAAGCTGTGAGGGCTGGTTGGCGACGATACCCACGCTGCGACCATTGATCCGCGCATAGCCGACGACGATGTTCTTGGCGTAACCGGCCTGGACTTCGAGGAAGTCCTCGCAGTCCACCACCCGCTTAATCACATCGCGCACATCGTAACCCTGCTTGTCGGCTACCGGAACGATCGTGCCCAGCTCGCTGTCGTAGGACATGTCTGGATCGAGGTCGACTATCGGCGGCTCCTCGTCGCAGTTCTGCGGCAGGAAGCTGAGCAACTTCTTGCAGATCAGCGCCGCTTCCTCGTCGTCATTGGCCACGAAGTGATTCACGCCGGAGACCGCCTGATGCGCGTCGGCCCCGCCCAGGGCGTCAGCGGAAATCTCCTCGCCAGTGACCTGCTTGATCACATTCGGCCCGGTGATGAACATCTGCGCTTTGCGGGTTTGGATCACATAGTCGGCCAGTGCGGGCGAGTAGACCGCGCCACCGGCGCAGGGGCCAGCGATGATGCAGACCTGCGGGATCACCCCGGAAGATGCCACATTCGCGTAGAACACCTGGCCATAGCCGGATAGCGAGTCGATGCCCTCCTGGATGCGCGCGCCCCCGGAATCGTTGAAGATGACGAACGGTGTCCCGGCCTGCACGGCTGAGAACATCTGCTCGACTACCTTCTTGTTATGGCTCTCACCCGCAGAGCCGCCCATGACGGTGAAGTCCTGGCTGGCCACATGGATCGGACGGCCCAAGACCGTCCCGGAGCCGGTCACCACGCCCTCGGCGGGCATATCGGCTTTGTCCATGCCGAAGGTGGTGGTGCGGTTCTTGCGGAACAAGCCGACCTCGTTGAAGCTGCCCTCGTCCAACAGCGAGTCGATACGCTCACGCGCAGTCAACTTGCCCTGAGAATGCTGCTTCTCGACGCGGCTTTGCCCACCACCGGCCTGATTGCGCGTCCTAGCCTCCAAAAGGCTCTCGACGCGATCAGCCATAGGTACTGGTTTTGCTGCCATTGGTTTCTACCTCACGCCGGCTCTACTTTGACGCTGTGCTGGCGTCCACCAAGGGAAATCTTGTAGCTGACCGGACCAGTCAGGCCCTTGCCCTGATTCTCGGCCTCCGCTTTCAACTGGGCCTCGGTCTTGGCCACGGACTTCGGGCCTTCCGCGCGAGCGGCGAAGAAGGTCGGCGCCACATTCGGGAACATGGCGTAGGTGAGCACGTCCTCCTCAGCGCCGTTGTAGCCCTCCAGCTTCGCGGCCTCAGCGACCAGGGAATCCCACTCCGGCTCCAAATGGTTGGCCGGACGGTCGGTGATGACCGGCTTGCCAGCCTGCTGTTCAGCAATCTTGATCACGTCTGGATTGCGCTCGCCCAGCGACTCGCCGTAGTAGCCCAGCATCAGATCGGCGAACTCGCCCGTCATCCGCTTGTATGGGCCCATCAGCACGTTGAACACGGCCTGGGTGCCAACGATCTGAGATGTCGGAGTGACTAGTGGCGGATGACCGGCGTCGGCCTTCACCAACGGAATCATCTCCATCACCTCGCGCAGCTTGTCGCCCGCGCCCTGCGCCTTGAGCTGGCTCTCCAGGTTGGACAGCATGCCGCCCGGAATCTGCGACTTGAGAATGTCGGTGTCGACCAGCACAGTGGACTCGAAAGCCGCATACTTGGGACGAATCTTGGCGAAGTGATCGCGGATCTGCAGCAACGTGTCGTAGTCCAGATCGGTGGTGTACGGCGTGCCTTCCAGCATGGCGACCAGCGACTCGGTCGGGTTGTGGCCTGGGCCGAGGGACATCGATGAGATCGAGGTGTCGACCACATCGGCTCCGGCCTCAATCGCCTTCTGCAGCGCGACCAGGGTCACCCCCGAGGTGGAATGGCAGTGCACCTGCACCATCGTGGACTCTCCGTAAGCCTCTTTGATGCCCCGGATGATGTCGTACGCGGGCTGCGGCTGAAGCAGGGCAGCCATATCTTTGAGGCAGATCGACTCGGCGCCCATCTCCAGCAGCCGACCAGCCGTCTTTACATAGCCTTCCACGGTATGCACCGGGGAGATGGTGTAGCAGATCGTGCCCTGGGCGTGGACATTGGGATTGATCCCCTTGGCCACCTGTACGGACTTCATCGCCCGCTCCAGGTTGCGCGGATCGTTCAGAGCGTCGAACACCCGGAAAACGTCCATGCCGTTCTCGGCTGATTTCAGCACGAACCGGTCAACCACTTCATCTTCGTAGTGGCGGTAACCGAGCAGGTTCTGCCCACGCAGCAACATCTGCAGCTTGGTGTTCGGCATTAATTCGCGGAAGGTGCGCAACCGCACCCAAGGATCCTCGTTGAGGAATCTGATACAAGAGTCGTAGGTGGCTCCGCCCCAACACTCGACGCTCCAATAACCTGCCTTGTCGATGGCTTCACAGGCATCGACCATGTCTTCAAGTGCCATCCGGGTGGCTAGCAGGCTTTGGTGGCCGTCGCGTAGGACAAGCTCCGTCACTCCAATTTTACGCTGACTCATAACGCTAAGTCTTTCATGGTCGGACCAAAAAAATCTCCACGATCCACAGTTTCGGGACGCAGTGCAAGAACGATATCCAAATAGTGGACATCTTGGCTGGACTTTTCGTTTATCGGTCAGCCACACCACTAAGAACAATTTTCTGCTAGGGAAGAATTAACGGACGTTGCGCCGCTGCCAAAATATCGGCTCAGTTGGGCTGCGTCCGGCCGAAGAGTTCGCCAGCGGGGGCTATTAAGGCAATCACACCCGGCTGCAAGTAGACTTGATCGTCTGAGCGCTTAAGGAGATCATGGCAACTCGCACCGATTTGAGGAATGTGGCGATCATCGCCCACGTGGACCACGGCAAGACCACACTGGTCGACGCGATGCTGTGGCAATCGGGGGCATTCCGGGAAAATCAGGACGTCGACACCAGAGTATTGGACTCGATGGACCTGGAACGGGAGAAGGGCATCACCATCCTGGCCAAGAACACTGCCGTGGATCACACCTATCCGGACGGGCAGACCGTCACCATAAATATTGTCGACACCCCTGGCCACGCCGATTTCGGCGGCGAGGTCGAGCGCGGTCTGGAGATGGTGGACGGAGTGCTGCTGCTGGTCGACGCCTCGGAAGGGCCGTTGCCGCAGACCCGGTTCGTGCTGCGCAAGGCCTTGGCCAAGAAACTGCCGATCATCGTCGTTATTAATAAGGTGGACCGTTCCGACGCCCGTATTTCAGCGGTGCTGGACGAGGTTTACGCGCTCTTCATCGACCTGATTGACGAGGATCAAGCCAGCGTGCTCGATTTCCCAGTCATCTACTGCGCGGCTAAGGCCGGACGCGCGTCACGCACCCAGCCCGCCGACGCCTCGATGCCCGACTCGCCCAACCTGGAACCGTTGTTCCAACTTATCCGGGAGACCATCCCCGCCCCCACCTACACTGAGGGCGCACCGCTCCAAGCGCATGTGACCAACCTGGACGCCTCGCCGTACCTCGGTCGGCTCGCCCTCTGCCGTATCGTCGAGGGCACCATAAACCGGGGGCAGACCGTGGCCTGGTGCCGCGCCGATGGCACCGTCTCGAATGTCCGGCTGTCGGAATTGCTGATCACCAAGGCGCTGGACCGAGCTCCCGCCGATTCGGCCGGGCCGGGCGACATCGTGGCTATCGCCGGTATCGCGGAGATAACCATCGGGGAGACGCTGGCCGATCCCAGCGACCCGCGTCCGCTCCCACTAATCACGGTCGATGAGCCGTCCATCTCGATGACGATCGGCATCAATACCTCTCCGCTTTCCGGCAAATCCGGCAAACTGCTCACCGCCCGCCTGGTCAAGGGACGGCTCGACACCGAATTGGTCGGCAATGTCTCGATCCGGGTGGGGGGCACTGATCGTCCGGACACTTGGGAGGTGCAGGGCCGGGGCGAATTGCAGTTGGCGGTGCTGGTGGAGATGATGCGCCGTGAAGGCTTTGAATTGACCGTCGGCAAACCGCAGGTGCTCACCCGTCGGATCAATAATGTGCTCCACGAGCCAGTGGAGCGGCTGACCGTGGACATTCCTGAGGAGCACGTCGGCACCGTCACCGCGCTGATGGGGACCAGGCGGGCGCGCATGGAGCAGATGGTCAACCACGGCACCGGCTGGGTGCGAGTGGAATACGTCATCCCGGCCCGTGGGCTGATCGGTTTCCGTACCGAATTCCTCACCGAGACCCGGGGCACCGGGATCATGCACCACGTTTTCGAGGGCTACGAGCCTTGGGCGGGCGAGATTCGTACCCGCTCCACCGGATCGCTGGTGGCTGACCGGATGGGCAGCGTGACCTCGTACGCACTGTTCAATCTGCAAGAGCGCGGGGTGCTCTTTGTGGCCCCCGGTGACGAAGTGTACGAGGGCATGGTTGTCGGAGAGAACCCTCGCGCGGAGGACATGGATGTCAACCCCACCAAAGAGAAGAAGCTGACCAATGTGCGTTCCTCCACTGGCGACGAGTTGGAGCGGCTGATCCCGCCCCGTCTGCTGAGCCTGGAGCAATCCCTGGAATTCTGCCGAGAGGACGAGTGTCTGGAAGTGACGCCCGCCGCCGTCCGTATCCGCAAAACCGTGCTGGGCGCCGACCAGCGGGCCAAAGTCCGTTCCCGTGCCAAGCGCGGCTGACCCCCATACTGTCCAACTAACCGTCTTCGGGACGCCTGCTGGCAGCGAGACAGCAAATGTGAACATGGGATATAGCTAAGAAACGGTGCTGGCGGGGCAATAGCTGAGTAGGGTTTCCTTTGTATGCACTTCTTAGGAGTCCCCATGAAGTTTCGCGGACTGGCAGGCGTGCTTGCCATGACTCTGTTAGCGACGACTTTGAGCCCGACACCGGCGGCGGCCGTGCCTTATGCCGTCGACTCGCTGCTCCCCAACCAAGGCAGCGGAGCCTACGACGTCCAGCGTTATGACATCGATTTGAGCTGCGTCTTCACCCCGAACAATCCTTCCTGCTTGGAGATCGCGGCGATTACCACTATCGACGCGGTGGCCACCGGGCAGTTGGCATCTTTCGACTTGGACTTCATCTGCCGGAACGGTTCGGCGACGGCTGGACTCATTGTCAGCGCAGTCACCGTGAACAATGCTCCCGCCAGCTTCCAGTGCGTGAATGACAATAACGCCGACCGGCACAAGCTGGTCATAACACCGGCTGCGACCGTCTCGAACAGTTTCACCGTGGCGGTCAACTACTCCGGCAGGCCGGAGAAGTATCGCTTCGTCGCCGGATTCACCATGGACGAGGGCTGGATGCCAGTTTTGCCCTACGATGGCAGCCCGGCTGACGGCGGCGCGGTCGGCATCGGCCAGCCGAACGGCAACATCACCTGGTTCCCACACAACAACACCCCGCTGGACAAGGCCGCTTACACGACCCGGCTGACCGTGCCCAATAGTTTCAAGGGCGTCGGCATCGGTGAGTTGTCGTCCAAGACAGCGGTTGGGAGCACCGCGACCAAGTGGGTGTGGACCGAGAGCATGCTCACGCCGAGTTTCCTGGCAGTGGCCGCCATCGGTGAATTCAACGAGCATGTCGCCAGCGCCAGCGTCAATTGGACTGGCGTCGACGGCACTCAGCGGACCAAGACCATCGGCATCCGCGCGTACGGCGACCCGCAGGACGAGGCGTCGCTGACCGGCGGCGCGTCCGGTCGTATCGCCGTGATCAAAGAAATCCTCCAGTGGGGCAGCGTCCGTTTCGGTGAGTACCAGCCGACTTGGGCCGGATACATCCAGAAATACGTGGGCGCTGGCTGGGCGCTGGAAATCCTCGGTCGGCCTTTCTACTCCTCCCCAGGGCATATGTACGACGCCATCCTGGTGCATGAATTCGCCCACAAGTGGGCCGGTGACTCGGTGTCGGTCA
>JAISCH010000322.1 GCA_031265725.1 Propionibacteriaceae bacterium | reverse complement strand
CTCATCAAAAGTGTCCTCACTATGTACTTTGTGGGGATCAGAGTTAGACCCGAGTCTCTTCGCAGGGTTTCAGGCGCAGGGTTAGCTGAGTTTAACTCAGCATCAGGGCGCGGGCGGCGATCAGGCCGATCAGCAGCAGGGTCAAGGCCGCTAGTCCGGCTGACTGGTAGACGTTTCGTTTCTCCCGGGGTGGCAGGATGACGATGGCCGTGGCTGCGATGCCGATCAACAAACCACCCAGGTGTCCCTGCCAAGAAATCTGCTGCATTCCCATCAGTGGCATCACGACAGTGAAGGCCAGGTTTGCGCCCAGCCAGACCAAGATTTGCCGCAAGTCACCTTTCAACCGCCAAACCAGCAGCAACAGGGAGCCTAGCAATCCGAAAATTCCTCCGGATGCGCCCAAGGTGCTGGATTGCGGCCCAGAAAGCCACAGCACCAGCGCCGATCCACCCAGCGCGGAAAGCAGATAGACCGCCAGGAAGCGCCAGCGCCCGAATACCCGCTCAAGTTGCGGCCCGAGGAACCAGAGCGCCAGCATGTTGAAGCCGATATGAGTGATCTCGGTATGGGTGAAAGCGCTGGTTAGCACCTCCCAGAAGCCGCCAGTGGCGACGCCCGGTATCCATTCCCCCAACGAGGCGCAGTCCTGCGGGCCATCGCCGGGCCACCAACCGTTTTGACCGACAGCCATGCAGCGCCCGTACGGAGTGAGCATCAGCATGTCGATGATCCGTTCCGATGCGAACTGGAGCAGCCAGACAAACACGTTGATCCCGATGAGCACCATCGTGGTCAGCGTTAGATTCGGTGAGCGCGTCCCGCCATACGGCCCCTGGTTCTGTCGGGTCTGCCGCATCCCCGAAGCCACGCAATCCGGACACTGGAACCCGACCGCCGCCGTGATCATGCACTGTGGGCAAATCGGACGTCCGCAACGCTGGCAACTGATCCGGGTGGCAACTTTGGGATGCCGATAGCAAAACATCGGGGCAGCAGTAGGTTGCGTCATGCCTAAAGCCTATTCGATGAGTCCAGTTGACACAGACCGGTCCGGCGCGAAGTACTGCAAGAGGGTCGTCCCCCTTCAGTGTCAAATGGAAGGGACGGGGCTGTCTGCAGTAAGCGCGGAAGACGAGACGAACGCCTCCCGGCCGGAAACACCGCCCAGGCTACCGGCTAGCAATTCGCGGGCGCGGGACAGGTGCTCATCCAGCAGCGCTGCAGCGCCTACGCCGTCCCCCTGCTCAATGAAGTCGAGCAGCTTTCCATGCTCGGCGATGATGATTTCCGGGCTGAGCCGCTGGGTGCCCTGCAATTGCGACATGCACAGCCGGACCTCGAAAGCCAACGACTGATACATCCGCTTGGTCCGGGGGCTCTTCAGATAGGCCACCAATGATGTGTGGAAGCGCATGTCCGGCTCGGTGATATCCCAGACACCCTGCGACCACATCGAACGGATTTCCTCATTGGCCGCCCGCGACTCTGCCGGATAGCGCCGCAGCTTCGCCAATCTGCGCAGTACCTCAGACTCCAGGTAGATGCGGGAATTGTAGATATCGCGCACATCGTTGGGACCGAGCATCACCACCCTGGCGGTCTTGTGATTGCTGCGGTCCAGCACTTTGTCAGAGACCAGACGCTCAATCGCGGCTTTAGCTGTGGCCCGCGCCACATCGTAACGTTCGGCGACATCATTCTCGGTCAGTGCGCTGCCGGGAGGAAGCTCCTTGTCCAGGACGAGGCGCTTGAGGTCATTGACCACCGCATCCACCACTGAAGTGACGGTGATACTGCGTACCATTTCAAAACTCCGCGCTGCTTAATGTTGCTTAGCATCAGTAGGTCCAAGGGTGTTCACCCGGCGTTTCGCTGGCGGGGAACATCTTTTGGTCCGACATTTTTTAACTTTTGGTCCGACATTTTTGGCCAGGGGTCTTGCTAAGCCGGTCAACTTGTTCGACAATCTATGTTATCACCATCTCAGCGAGGAGATAATTTTGTTAATACCACTTGAACCTTTCAACCAGCTACCCCAGCCGGTGGGTGACAACCTTGTCCTATCGGCGTTGGTAGCCGCACTTCCGCTGGTCGTGTTGTTCGTGATGCTCGGCGTCTTCAAGATCGCCGCTTGGAAGGCGTCACTCACAACACTTCTCGTCACCATATTGCTAGCAGTCTTCGTTTGGCAGATGCCAGCAGCTATGGCGACTTCAGCAACGATTGACGGCATCTTCTTCGGTGTCTGTCAGATCATGTGGATTCTGATCCCTGCGGTATGGATCTATAACTTGACCGTAAAACAGGGCTGGGACAAGGTGCTGCGCGACCTGCTTCGCGGCATCACCGACGACCTGCGAATCCTCTCTATCCTGATCGCCTTCTGCTTCGGCGCACTGCTCGAAGCGCTGGCTGGCTTCGGCACCCCGGTCGCTATCACTGCGGCAATGATGGTTGCCGCCGGCATGAAACCACTCAAGTCCGCTGTCGTCTGCATGCTAGCCAACACCGCTCCGGTGGCGTTCGGCGCTATGGGTGCTCCGATTACGGCGCTCGGCCCATCCGGTTCAGCTTTCAAGCTGGAAGGCATCAATCCTGAGATCATCACCGATGGCGTAATCAACAACGCGCCGCTGGTCGAGGCATTCGGCGCCATGGCTGGCCGCCAGTCGCCGTTCATGGCCATGATCGTCCCGTTGTTCCTGGTCTTCCTGGTTGACGGCATCCGCGGCCTCAAGGACACCTGGCACATCGCGCTCACCGCTGGTGTGGTCTTTGCCATCTTCCAGTTCCTGTCGGCGAACTTCATCGGATACCAGATCACCGATGTCATCGCGTCCGTCGCCTGCATCCTGGCGATCCTGTTGGTGCTGCGTTTCGTAAAGCCGAAGAATCCGGTGCTGGCGGAATTCGCCGAAGACGAGGAAGAGAAGACTCCGGCACAGCTCACCACTGGTGGGGCTCGGGTCTGGGGAGCCGTCGCTCCTTATGCCATCGTTGTGGCCATCTTCTCCATCTCGCAGGTTCCGGCGATCAAGTCCGCTATCACCAACTGGGCCGGTGGCTACACCGCTCCTGATGGGACGAAAGTTGCGGGCAACTTGGTGTTCACTTGGCCAGGCCTCGATGAATGCTTCAAGGAAGCCCCCAGCACGGCTCTTTGCCTGAGCAATTCGGTCAACCTCTGGTCGGTGCTCTCCACCGGTACGCTGCTCTTCATCGGCGGCCTAATCACGTTCCTCGTCTATAAGATGAACGCTGGTGTGGCCTTCGGTGTCTTCGGCAAGACCATCGTCACCCTGAAGTGGACGATCATCACCATCGCCAGTGTCTTGGGAATCGCCTACATCATGAATGCTTCCGGCATCACCATCTCCCTGGGCACCGCTTTGGCGTTCGGCACCGGCGCGGCGTTCGCCTTCATCTCGCCAATCCTCGGTTGGCTGGGTGTTGCGATCACCGGTTCGGACACTTCCTCCAACGCGCTGTTCGGCACAATGCAGGCAACTGCTGCTGGCAACGTTCCGGGCTGGGGTGTCGAGCATCAGGTTCTGATGACCACGTCGAACTCGACCGGTGGCTGCATGGGCAAGATGATTTCCCCGCAGTCGCTGTCTGTCGCGGCGGCAGCCGCTGGCATGGTCAACCAGGAAGGTGTGATCTTCCGTAAGGTCATCGGCTGGTCGCTAGTCCTGCTGATCATCTTCGCCATCCTGGTGACGTTGCAGGCCACCGTCCTCACCGGCATGATCCCGCTACCCGGACAGTTGTGGGGGTAGTCGAATGACGGCCAAGGTCGCTGAATCGTTCCGGCAATACGTCAGCGATCCAATTCAGATTCGGGACGGTGAATTCGAGCGCCGGGCGGTAGCCCATGACGCTTCACACTTCCTGCTCTACCCGAGCACCATCGCCGTCCCGAAGAATGCTGAGGAGGTCGCCCGGTTACTCCGGGCGGCCTCCCAGGCCGGGACTTCGTTGACTTTCCGTTCCGGTGGCACCAGCCTCTCCGGGCAGGCGGGCACCGACAAGGTGCTCGTGGACGTGCGGCGGAACTTCACTGGCATCGAAGTGCTCGACAACGGCGCCAGAGTGCGCGTGGAGCCGGGTTTGACCGTTCAGACGGTCAATGCGTACCTCGCTCCCTATGGCACCAAATTCGGCCCCGACCCGGCCAGCTCCAAAGCCTGCACTGTGGGCGGTGTGGTGGCCAACAACTCCTCCGGCATGGCCTGTGGCACGGTGGAGAACACTTATAAGACTCTCGAGTCACTGGTTGTCGTGCTTCCGAGCGGGACAGTCATCGACACCGGCGCGTCCGACGCCGACGAGAAACTCAGGCTGACTGAACCAGAGATTTACGCGGGTCTGATCAAACTCCGCGACCGGGTGAACGCCAACCCGCATTCAGTGGAGAAGATCAAGCAACAATTCTCCATGAAGAACACGATGGGGTACGGGATCAACTCATTCGTGGACCACTCCAAGCCCATCGACATTTTCACCCATTTGATGATCGGCTCCGAGGGCACCCTCGGCTTCATCGCCTCAGCGACTTTCCGCACGGTGCCGATCCGTTCCTTCGTGAAGACCGCGCTGGTCGTCTTTGACGATCTGTTCCAAGCCAATTCCGCGCTTCCGGCGTTGGTGGAATCCGGTGCGGCCACCTTGGAACTGATGGACTCCACCTCGCTGCGGGTGGGCCAGGCCTTTGACGACACCCCTGATCTCATCAAGAGACTGAACGTCAAAGACCAAGCCGCGTTGCTGTTGGAATACCAAGCGACCAGCAAAGAGCAGTTGGAAGCTCTCACCGAAGGTGCCAAGCCGGTCTTGGCAAAACTTCCGGTGCAGCAGCCAGTCCCGTTGGCCGACGATCCGGTCCTCCGCGCGGACCTCTGGGTGCTGCGCAACGGCCTCTACACATCGGTGGCTGGGGCGCGCAAGCTCGGCACCACCGCTTTGCTGGAGGACGTCGTGGTCCCGGTGGCGTCGCTGGCGAACACCTGTGTCGAATTGTCCAAACTCTTCGACGAGTACCGCTACGAGGACTCCGTCATCTTCGGCCACGCCAAGGACGGGAATATCCACTTCATGATCGTGGACCGTTACGAAGGTGACGAGGCCATGCAGCGTTACCACGACTTCACCGAAGCGATGGTGGACGTGGTGCTGCACTACTCCGGCTCGTTGAAAGCCGAACACGGCACCGGGCGGGTGATGGCCCCATTCGTGGAGCGGCAGTATGGCCGTGAGTTGTATGAGGTCATGGTGGGGGTCAAGGAATTATTCGATCCCAACGGCCTGCTCAATGACAATGTGGTCATCACCGATGACCCCGACTTGCACATGAAGCACATCAAAGCCCCGGTCGCGGTGGACGATACGGTTGACCGCTGCGTGGAGTGCGGCTACTGCGAGCCGGTTTGCCCGGCGCGCAATATCACGCTCACTCCCCGGCAACGCATCGTCATCCGTCGGGAGATCGAGTACGCCTTGGCTGAAGGGGACCGTGATCGTGCGCAACGGCTGGAGGAGCTTTACAAGTATCAAGGCGTCCACACCTGTGCGGTGGACGGCATGTGTGGCACGGCTTGCCCGATGAAGATCAACACCGCGCTGCTGGTGAAGAAGTACCGCAAGTTGCAGGTCCCTGGATCGGTGGCTGGTTTCTGGACGACGGCGGCAAAGCATTGGAAGGGCACGACCACGATGGCCAGCACGGCGATGAGCGTCGCGCACTCGCCGCTGCAACCGTTGGTGATCGGGGTCAACAAGCTGGGCCGGAAGATTCTCTCCGAAGACACCCTGCCCTTGGTCTCGAAGGAATTGCCCGCTGGTGGCAAGCGTCGGGCCAGGCCGCGTCCAGCGGGGAAGATCACTGCGGTCTATCTGCCGGCTTGCGTGAACCGGATGTTCGGCCCGCTTGAGGGCCAGGGCGTGCAAGCCGCGTTCGAGGAATTGTGTGGACTGGCCGGGATCAATCTCTATATCCCACCGGAGATAGAGAAGATGTGTTGTGGAACGGTGTGGTCTTCCAAGGGCATTCCCAGCGGCTACGAGGCGATGGCGAGTGTCGTGCTCCCCGCGTTGCAGAAAGCCACCGAGGATGGGAAGCTCTACGCGGTCTGCGACGCTTCGAGTTGCACCGAAGGTTTCCGGCACATGATTGAGACCGATCCGAGAGTCAAGGTCGAGGTCATCGATGCGGTGACTTTCGTCGCCGAGCACATTCTGCCGGTTCTGGGTGAATACCCGAAGCTGGCTTCGTTGACCATTCACCAGACTTGCTCCTCAACCCAGCTGGGGATGAATCCGGCGCTGGTGAAGGTCTCGAATGCGGTAGCCACGAAGGTGAATGTGCCGATCAACACCGGATGCTGCGCTTTCGCCGGTGACCGGGGAATGCTCCATCCTGAACTGACCCGAGCGGCCACTCGTCCGGAAGCAGCCGAAGTGGAGACACTGAACGCCGAAGCTCACGCGTCCTGCAACCGTACTTGCGAATTGGGGATGACCAGAGCAACAGGCAAGACCTACCAACACGTCTTGCAACTCCTCGCTGAGCAAGTTAGGAAGGCACCCAGGTAGGTTCACTGCGGTCTCGACGCCGCACACTCGGTGATCGGGCAACCCTCCCACTTAGCCCGATCACCGAATCTCTCACAGGACTGGCGCCCCAGCTCATCCCTGGGGCGTCAGTCCTTTTTCACGGACGAACCTACGTCGATTGACTCTCAACGCGGCCAGCGCGCCATTATCCCGTTGCAAGTCAGCTACCCTGTTGGCGCGGTCTCTCAGCCCGTCAGTGTCAGTGACACCTTATAATTAGCGGGTGACCAGCCTCATCGCAGATACCCCCAAAGTTTCTATCAGACGCACTGCTGTCTCCTCTATGGATAACAACGTCTATCTGCTCACTGCTAAAGCCAGTGGCCAGCAAATCCTGATCGACGCCGCCGCCGATTCCCCCGCTATCCGTAAATTGTTGAGCGAGGCCGCTTTGGACTCCAACGTCCGGACGAAGCTCAGCCTGATCGTCACCACCCATCGGCATCGGGATCATCTGCGCGCACTCGCCGAAATGGCGAAATCCCCCGGAGTGCTCACCGCCTGCGGTGACGACGACGCCGATTCCATCGCTGAGCAGACCGGCGTAAAAGCTGATCGACGGCTTAGCCAAGGCGACATCGTCGGGGTGGAGGGCATCTGGCTCTCGGTGATCCGGCTCACTGGGCATACTCCCGGCTCAGTGGCACTCGCCTACGCCGAGGCGGGACAACCAGTGTGGGTCTTTTCCGGCGATTCACTATTCCCCGGTGGAGTGGGAAACACCGACCGCGACCCGGAGCGTTTCGACACCTTGTTCCACGATGTTGTCGAACGTATCTTCGACAGCTACACCGACGACACAGTCGTAGCTCCAGGCCACGGAAATTTCACCACCCTAGGCACAGAACGCCCACACCTAGCCGAATGGGCCGCTAGAGGCTGGTGACGGTCAAGCGGAGTGGGAGCTTGAGCAAAGCAGGGATGTCCAATCGGTCACATCTCCGCGTTGCCGTAGCAAGCGCCGCCGTTCGCGTTCGGTCATACCGCCCCAGACACCCCACTCGATCCGGGTGTCCAAGGCTTCAGCTAAACATTCATTGCGAACTGGGCAAGCAAAGCAGACCGCTCGCACTTTCTTCTGATCGGCACCATCTGGAAAAAAATCGTCTTGCAACCCACGGCATCTAGCCTGAAGAGTCCAATCCTCAATACCTACCACCGACATAGCACACACCCTTCCCCCGAAGTTCCCCAAATACAGTGTGTAGTAAATAAATGTTAGTACTCATTGTCGATTTTTTCCACAAAGCGGTTGAATTTAGCTGAATTCTTCGGCGTGGGTCTAACAGCGGCCACTACTGTGTTACTTGTTTCATGACTCTTTCGCTTCGACTCGGATTACCGAGCAGCGGGGTTGGCGGCATTCATGTTGCGGAGTTGCGGTCG
>JAISCH010000274.1 GCA_031265725.1 Propionibacteriaceae bacterium | reverse complement strand
CGACCGCCGCTATCAAAACCGGGCCACCGACCGAGACCACCACGTCGGTGACCGGCAGGCCGTTGCCCTCGAAACGCTGCCCCAGGACCCTCGAGGCGTCAAGCATCGCGGCCAGCCAGCCGTACAACGCCCCGACCGTGCCGGTCGCCACGATCAGGGGGGTGACCAAAGCGGACGAGAAATCGACGTCCGCGTGGGCGCGGTTGCGGGCCAGGTACCAGGCCAGCGACAGTTGCCTTGGGACCAAGCCGGTCCATGCCGCCAGCGATCCGCCCAACAGATACTGGCCGCACACGGCCATCAAAGCGACCAGCAGAATTCCGCTGATGAGGTAGACCACAAGACTGCTCTCGATCATCTGTTGGCCGGACTCCTGGCCTGGTTTCATGATCGCTACCGCGACGTAGCAAAGGACCACTGACAGGCCCAGAAGAGCGGCCCACACAGCCCGTCCCCAGCCGAAGGCCCTCTTGGTTTGGTCGGTTTGCTGGAGTACCTCCAGTGGACGGACCCTGCGGGTCAGCCTGGCGGCCTTGCCCCCGCCGCACAACGCGGTCAACAGGCAGATGATCAGGGCCAGAACCGCGGCGCTGGCCGGCGGAGGGGCGTGCAGCGCTGGCGTGTCAGGCAGGCGAGAACCGCCAAGGAGGCCGACCCATAGCGGCCAAGCTGCGTAGCCGAGCACGACGCCCAGCAAAGACCCCAACAATGATGTAATCCAGACCTCGCACCTGACGACCCAGGCGGCCTGTTTCGGTTGCACTCCCGCCAGCATCCAAAGCGCCACATCGAGGCGTTGCACACGGACGCACACAGCCGCCGTCAGACTGATCGCCACAACAGCGGCCACAGCGATGAAAGCGGCAACCGAACTACCCAGCTGGTTGTAGACTCTTTCGACGGCATTCGGCGCACCTGCTCCCGCTTGCACGGTAGCCATCCCGAGCAGCACGCAGCCTGTGGAGACCGCCGTGACCGCCAGCACCGAAATCCAAGGCCGGTAGTTGATCCGCAGTTGAGAGAACACCAGGTCCGACAACGGCTTCCCCGGCCCCTCGGGCCGCCCCTGGACCGGACTCGTAACGATCTCACCCAATCGAATGCTCCTTCCTGACTATTCACGCTTCATTAGCGGGCCGCACGACCTGGCTCCCCGACAGGAGCCGCGAACCATCGACCCAGCGTCCTGATACGGTCATGTCACGATCACCTCGAAACGTCTCGCGCGCGACGTCGGCCCAAACTGGGCTTCCGCCAGACCGCGATAGAGCTGACTGGTGTTCAGAAGCTCCTCGTGCCTGCCCTCTGCAACTGCCTTTCCCGCTTCCATGACCACGATCTTGTCAGCGCCAATCACGGTCGACAGCCTGTGCGCGATCATGATCACCGTTCGGTCATCGCTGGCCTCTCGAATTGCTCGCCGCAATAGTTCCTCGTTGGCCGAGTCGAGATTGGACGTGGATTCATCCAAGAGGATGATCGGCCGCCCCGAGAGCATTACTCGGGCCAACGCGAGTCGTTGACGTTCACCCCCGCTGAGCAGGGTGCCTCTTTCACCCACCCTTGACGAAAGCTGTCCCGGAGACGACCGTACCAGACTGTCCAGATTCACAGCGGCCAGCGCCTCCCAGCAGGCGGCGTCACTGGCACCAGTTGAGCATAGTTTCAGATTGTCCCTGAATGAACCGGACAGAACCGGCGCGTCTTGTTCGACGTACCCGATGAGGTCTCGCACCGCCTCACGAGGCACAGACCCAATGTCCTGTTCAGCGACCCGAATACTACCGCGCTGTGGATCATAGAAGCGCTCGATCAGATTGAATACGGTGCTCTTGCCAGCACCCGACGGGCCTACTATTGCCGTTACCTGTCCTTCGTGCGCGCGGAAGCTAAGTCCGCGAAGCGCCCCGAGCTCGCTTGAGATTGACCAGGAACCGTCCTCCAGGTCGGGCGGGGCGCTGACTGGATTCGGCGCACGGCTTTCATAGGAAAACCACACGTCGATCAATTCGATGCTGGATCGACCCCCGGTGGTAGCGATCTGCGCGGTCGCGGAACTACGGTCTTCCTCGGGCTGTAGAGCGTGTATTTCATCCAGACGGTTCACCGATCCGAGTGCCCTGTAGACGCTGCCGAGGGTGGAATAGCTTGAGCCAACCGGGCCTATTAGCATGAACAGAAACAAGAGGAAAGTGACGAGGTCAGCGATGCTAATGCGGCTTTGCGCAACGCGCATTCCGCCTACAGCCACAACGACCAGAAAAGCAATTTGCATGGTTGCATTGGCCAAAGGAGCCACAGAGGCCTCCGCTTTGGCCAAGCGAATGCCGTGGAGGTAGGCGTTCTCTGCAGCCTTTTCCACACGGCGTTCTTCCTTCCTCTCCGCGACCGAGGCGCGTATCGTCTTGACTGCACCCAGAAACCTGGTCATTTCTGAACCGACCAGACCCAAGGCCGATTGAATCTGCTGCGAAGTGCGACGCATCGTTCGCGAAACCAGGAACATTGCTGTGAACGTCAGGAGGGACACTGCAGCCGCTATCATGAAGAGCAGCGGATCGATCACAAGCATTGCCGTAGCCGCTCCGATGATGATTGCGACACTACCAACGCTTTCGACAAGTCCCTCTGTGAGCAGATGACGCAATTGAGATGTGTCTGCCACTGCCCTGGATACCAGATCTCCAAGATCGTTCCTGTCATAGTAACTGATCGGTAGGCGGAGGGCGCTCCGGATGAAGGCCCGTCGCGCGCGCAGTACGAGGCGCTCGGACGCTCGCAACAGCAGATACGATTCCACCACCGAAATGGTGGTTGCGCAGGCCAGGGTTATCACCAAGAGCAGCGGGAGCCATCCGACGCCCTCTCCTTCCTGGAGACGCCGGAGCGTGCCATTGACGAGAAGGGGTTGAACCAGCGTGAATCCTGCCGCCAGGAGGCTCATGCCCGCCGCGCCAAGGATGCTACCTCGTTGGGGTGCCATGAGACGCAGCACGCGCCGGAATGCCCTGTCGTGCCGAGAAGAAGGATCGTTTTGATTGCCCATCAGTGCCCCAGTGGTGATATTCGTGACCTATGCCGTGCGAGTGTTTTGATGATCGAACGCCGGACAGTGGAACCGCCTCGGAAATCACGCGCATCCCGCGGTGCGCTAGCCTCGGGCTGTTCGCGCGGTACCGGACGCCGTGGCCCTGCTGCGCCTGCACGGGCGGCGCAACAGAGCCACGGGTCTTTGCCAACCAAGGTCGGTATTCATTAGGAGCCGCAACCGATCAGGCTCACTCCGCTGAAACCGGAGCATCCCGACAGGCTGAGCCCGCTCCATCGAGTAGCCTCAACCGTCATCGGCTCGGCATCTTGCAGCTCAAGAATCCTGTGCATGAGAATCGTTCACCTCCCTTCTCCCATCATTGCTGCCCGCACCTATCCCCGGCGATGTGAGATGCCGGACTTGCGATAGGCATCCAATTCCAAGCGTCCATAGTCGCGGCGGTGGCCGCGCTGAGTATCCCTGCCGCTCCGGTGCCGAAGTCGCTAGACAGGCGCAGGCAATAGTCGCCCGGAAACTGCAAACTGGACCTCCACTTGAGCGCTCGGTCCCTCAGCGCGTCGAAGTGGGTCTGAATCAACCCCGTCGCTTGCGGCGTCCACGGTGCCGCGACCGCGAGCGCCGCGACGATACCGGATCGGCCCTGATTGAATCCAGAGAACACGTAGGTATCCGATGAACATGCTGTCACCATCGCTAGCCAGCTTTCTCGGAAGGCATCCTCGTAGCCCACGAGTCCTCGGACTGCCGAAGCTCCGACTAGGACTCCTGCGGCCCCTGCCGCAAGGTATGGCAACGATCGCGAGCCCGCCCTGTCAATGGCTCCCAACGCGCCGTTTTCGTCCACTTCCGTGTTTGCCAAGTCACGAGTGATTGCCAAGTGCACAAGCTCAGAGAAGTGGGCCGTTCTGACACCGGCCTTCGCCAGAGCTGTCCAAAACACCGCAACTCCGGACCAGCCAGTAAGGAGGCCCGCGATTCGGCTGAGCCGAAGGGCAGCCTGGCCGTCCGGCTCAAGGAGCCGATCTTCGAGCGCATCACCAATTCCTATGGCGAAGTCAACCAAAGCCTGGTTTCCCGTTTCCATTCCATGAGCCAGCATACCTAGCCCCGTCCCAGATACACCTGACGCCAGGTCACAACGGTTCGTCGAATATGTATTGGCGCACGCCACTGCCATGAGGTCACTACCAAGATCGGTCAGGCCTATTTCCGAGAGGGCGGCAACTATTCCGGCAATGCCGTCGAACAATCCTGCTGAGGGCCTCTGCCGCTTAGTCGCTTGCACCGTGTGGTCTGCCAACCAATTGATATCGCGCTGCCTAATGGGCAAGCCTGATCGCGCCGCGCTCATAATGACTCCAGCCGCTCCGGACACTATGTTGATGTGCCCGAACTCCTCGTGTTGTCGGACGTCACCCGAATACAACTGTCCCGGAATCTTTCGACGGGATCTTTGAATGCCGTACCAAATTGCGTCCCGCCAAGCGAGTCGTGTTTCCGGCTTCCCGTCCCAAGCGGGAAGCAAGTCCTTGCCCGTGATCGGCGCATCGGAAGGGGCCAATGGATACTCTAGTGGCCCTCTCGGAACGTGCTTCACGGACGTATCTTCGATCAACGTTGCTGCATCAGACCCGAAGCGCTGGGCCACGCGTTCGAGCATTAGGTCCCAGTAGGCAGGCGACACCAGTTCAACCAACGTGTCCGCAGAGAAGAGCGTCAGCATAGCTCTCACGGCCGAGAACCAATCCCCCTCGAACGGGCTTAAGGACTCTGGAGGAAGAAACCCGAGAGCATTGAACGTGCTGCCATCATTTGAATCGGGTGACCGGCCGTCTTCCAAGTCGATGAAACGCACAGACAGATCGCCGGCAACCATGATATTCCCAGGGTGGATATCCCCAAGAACCGTCCCGACTGCGTGCGCAGCGTCGATTCCTTCAATGATGTGTTCGCAGATTGTTGTGGCCATGGCAACGTATCGGGCTATAGACTTGCTGGGTTTGCCATAGAAGCTAAATGGGAAGTTGGCAGTACGCCATTTCGCGAGGGTTGGATAGTCCAGATACTCCTGTTCGACATATTCGTGTTCCCATGCGGTGAATCGGCGAATCGGCCGTGGTGCAATTCCTTCCCTTGCGAGCACTTCTAACGCTGCGTGCTCTGAACCGAGGCGCTCCACAGCATCGCGTCCCCTAAGATCCAGGCCCGCATGGGGACGCGCCTCTTTGAGGACAGTGGGAACAGAATCGGGAGACTGAAACGCACGGTAGACGCCGCCCCCGTTTGATTGATGAATGGGCTCCAGCAAGGCGTAGTCACCAATCGCGCTGGGAGAGTCTTCGAGGTACAGGTCATGGGCTTCCATTACAGCAATCGGCACTTCGACGTCGGTCGGCATGGTAAACACAACACCACGGTGATCGGCGACCAGGAGCCCATCTGGACCCGGTATTGAGGTTTTCTCACCAGGGCGGGTTGTCTGATGTTTGATTTGCGGTGCTGACCTGCTGGTGCGCGGCGTGGCGTGCGTGGATGCGGGGCCCTCGGCCGGGAAGCTGATCGTGTAAC
>JAISCH010000191.1 GCA_031265725.1 Propionibacteriaceae bacterium | reverse complement strand
GACTGACGCTGCCAGCCTGGTGGAGTACTGCAAGTATCCACCCCTGGGCACGCGTAGTTGGGGCCCTTATGTAGCGCTTCCGCAGTCGGGACTGACCGCTGCGGAGTATCTGCGTGCTGCCAACTATGAGACCATCGTTTTGGCAATGATCGAGACGCGCACTGCGCTTGACGCTATAGACGAGATCCTCGCTGTTGATGGCATCGACGGAGTATTTGTGGGGCCATCTGATCTGTCGATAGCGCTTTCTGCCGGTCAAGGGATCGGTCCCAATTCCGAGCCTGTCCTGGTTGCACTGGATCTGGTAGTACGGATGGCACGGGCTGCAGGCAAGTACACTGGAGTCTTCGCGGAGACTGGTGACTGGGCCCGCATGGCTGCTGGGGTGGGGTTTGATCTGATTGCTGTAGGCAATGACTCGTCGCTCCTTATGCTCGCCGCACATCAGGAACTGGAAATCGCGCGCCGTCTGTAGTACGAGGCCATCGGGATCCATTCACTACCGCGTCTCAGATCGGGCGATGATCGGGAGCATTCTGAAGCGGTCAAAGGTGGCTAGAAGATTACGCCAGGGCATTGATGACTTGAGCCATCTCGTTCAGGTGGTAGCGCATGGCCGCCTCTGCGTCCTGGGGGTCTCCGGAAGTTATCGCGGTTACTGTCTGTTCGTGTTCGGCAGGCGTCACTTTTAGATGGCCAAGGCTTTTGGGAGAGCCTCGTGTTGATGGGGAGGCGTATGAGGCTCTGGGCTAGAAAACCAGGGAAATTGGTGAGGATAAATTGGATCGGTTGCTTGGCTAAATCGTGCTCTGAAACACGATTTAGCAGGCTAAGCGTCTGTTTTAGTAGCACTAAAACTGCTAGGTGAGATGTTTGAAAGATCGCTGAGTTCTCCGACCAGGCGTGCAGTAGGAACCCTATGGTGACCGGATTGCTGTCTCTGCCTCGATTTTGTTTGAGTGACTAGGGATTGAGTGTTACTCCGTGGAACGCCGGGGCTGGCTATACTGATTGGCGAACTGGTCATGGAAGCGGGTGGGAATCCCGCACAAGGCCGTTGCCGTGATTCGTTGGCTACGAGAAGCACAGGCCATTGGGAGAGATTCCGAGAAGGCGCTTGCTCGGTGGGGTCCGAAAGGATTCCCGGACGATCAGTCGGAATACTTGCCGGTTCACGTCGCAGGAGAGCCTGTGGCGTAACTCTCTGCGAGCCTTCGGAGGTAGCTGAATGAACTACAGCGCCACCATCCCAGCCATGCGGCGACTCGTCGGCGGCAAGCTGCTGCGCTGCGGCTACACGACTGGGGTGTGCGCCGCTGGGGCGGCGAAAGCTGCTGCACTGATGCTTGTCCGGGGTGAATTGCTGGACGAGGTGACTATTGAGACTCCAGCCGGGCTGCCGCTGCAGTTGGGGGTGGTCGATCCGAGGCTGGACGAGGGGTGGGCGTCTTGCGCGGTGCGCAAAGACGGCGGCGACGATCCGGACGCCACCAATGGCGCGCTCATCTACGCGAGGGTGGAACGCGCCGGCTTCGGCTTGGTGATCGACGGCGGCGAGGGGATCGGACGGGTCGGAAAACCTGGCTTGGACCAGCCGGTCGGGGCGGCCGCGATCAACTCGGTGCCGCGCCGGATGATCGCGGACGCGGTGCGCGCGGCCGTCGGCAGGGAGGACCGAGACGGTTGGCGCGTCGTCATCTCCTGCCCGACTGGCGGGAGTATCGCGGCCAAGACTTTCAATCCTCGTCTCGGGATCACTGGCGGAATCTCCATCCTCGGCACTACCGGCATTGTCGAGCCGATGAGCAACACCGCGATCATCGAGACGATGGCCCGGGAAATCTCGATCCTGGCCGCGTCCGGGGTCAAGGATTTGCTCGTCGTCATCGGCAACTATGGGGAGACTTTCGCTCGGGAACAGCTCGGGTTGGACAATCTCGGCCTGGACGAGTCGGTCGCCAGCGGGACTGATCGGTTGGTTCCGGGCGGTGCTCAGCGGGTGGACTTGCTTGGCAGCGGGGAGAAGCAGGCTGGCGGCCTGTTGACCGACGATAACGCGGCGAACGCGCGTCCTGAAGGTGACGCAACTCGTGAAACCGGGAATTTACCAGCTAGTTTTCCTCAGAAGTGTCCTATTTCTAATCCGTTCCAGTCCGGTACCCATTGGGAATCCCGAGAAAAACGAAACTCGGCTCAAATGTCAGAGGTTCAACCACCTGGTGAAGCTAGGTATGGGGTGGTGAAGTCGAGCAATTTCATCGGGGACGCCATCAGCCAGGCTGCGGAGCACGGCTTCGAGCGAGTGCTCGTCGTCGGGCATCTCGGCAAGCTGGTGAAAGTCGGCATCGGCATGCTGAACACTCATTCCAGTGTCGGTGACGGGCGGATGGAGACGCTGATCGCCTGCGCCCTGCAGGCCGGAGCCAACGTGGAGGTGCTGCGTCGGTTGCAAGAGTCGGTCTCAACCGACGCAGCCCTCCTCGTTTTATTGCAGGCCGAGTTGTTGACCGCGACGACGCGCGTCTTGGGACGCCGCATCCAGGCGACTTTCGACCAACGCACCCCAGACACGCTGAGACTGGAGTGGATCAGTTTCGCCAAGCTGGGCGGGTCTTTCTCCGCAGTGGTCGGCAGCGCGCGTTCCGGCGAGTTGGTCGGTTATTGGCATGACGGGCTGAGCGCTCTCGATTCAACTGCTAGCACCCGAAGCGTCGCCGGGGGCGGCAAGGAAGGACACTCATGACTGTTCATTTCGTCGGGGCCGGGCCAGGCGCGGTCGATCTCATCACCCTGCGCGGATCACGGCTGATCGCCGCCGCCGACGTGATCATCTACGCGGGATCGCTGGTGAACCCCGGCCTGCTGGAGTCAGCCCGTGCCGACGCCCGGCTGCATGACTCGGCCAAGATGACCCTGGACGAGATCGTCACGGTCATCGCTGAGGCTGAACGGCGCAATGAGACAGTGGTGCGATTGCACAGCGGCGACCCGAGCCTGTACGGGGCGACCCATGAGCAGATGCGAGCACTGGACCGGCTCGGCATCGACTACGACACTTGCCCCGGCGTCTCCAGCTTCTCCGGCGCGGCGGCGGCCCTGGGCATCGAATACACCGTCCCGGAACGCACCCAGTCCGTCGTCATCACCCGGATGCCGGGGCGCACCTCGATGCCGGAAGGCGAGGACGTGGCCAGCCTCGCCCGGCATGGATCGACCATGGTCATCTTCCTCAGCACTGGGCTGCTCGACGGCCTGGCCAGTCAGCTCGTCGCGGGCGGGCACGACAGGTGCGAGCCAGCGGCCATCGTCTATAAAGCCACCTGGCCGGACGAACTGGTGCTGACCTGCACCATCGGCACATTGGCGGCCACCGCCCGAGCCAACGGAATCGAGTCCACCGCGCTCATCGTGGTCGGACCCTGCCTGGGCGAGTCGCAAACCGTGTCCCGGCTGTACGCCGACGATTTCGCCACCGGATTGCGCGAGGCCCGTTCATGAGGATCGCGGCCATCGCCTTCACCGCTGCCGGATACGAACTGGGGCGGCGCATCCAACGTGGCACACTTGGAAAGCCCCAGCGCGTTCCTCCCGCTGGTCGGGTACCGCGCCAAGACCCCGAGAGCCCGAAACTCGACTCACCCGAGACTGGAAACCACTGCCGCTCAGCACAGCAGGTGGCGGTCTCTGACAACTCATCCGGCACAGTTTCCGCAACCGAGTGGTCCGGTCTGGAGTTGACCCGCTGCGATCCGGGCGGCCTGCGGGCCTGGACCGACGCACATTTCAGCGACTGCGATGCGCTGGTGTTCATCGGCAGCGCCGGTATCGCCGTGCGGGCGATAGCTGGTCTGGTCCACTCGAAGGCGTCCGACCCAGCCGTGGTCGTCATAGATGAGCAGGGCCGGTACGTCGTTCCCATCCTGTCCGGGCATATCGGCCAGGCCAACCAATTGGCGCTCAGGCTGGCCCGAGCCATCGGCGCGACTCCGGTCATCACCACCGCCACTGACGCGCGCGGGCTGTTCGCCGTGGACGACTGGGCCACCCGGCAAGGCTTGCGGATCGCCAACCCGGAACGGATCAAGGCCGTCTCGGCGGCATTGCTGGCCGGGAATGACATCCGGCTGGCCACTGAATTCCCCATCGGCGGGCCACCGCCAGACCGAGTGGTCCATGACGGCGACCACTGGGATGTCATCATCACCTGCCGCACCACTTCCGCCGACGACCAGGCGCTGCACTTGGTGCCGCCCGCGATAACTGCCGGGATCGGCTGCCGCAAGGGGATCAGCGCGCAGGCGGTGGAGGCGGCCTTCCGATCGGTGCTGGAAACGGCCGGGTACCACCCGTTGAGCGTCGCCGAGGTTTGCAGCGTCGATTTGAAGGCGAACGAGCCGGGGTTGGCCGAGTTCTGTGCCCGACGCGGCCTGCCGTTCCGCACCTTCAGCGCCGCTGAATTGGCCCAGGTGGAAGGCGAGTTCAGCGCGTCTAGTCTGGTCACTGCCGTGGCCGGGGTGGACAACGTCTGCGAACGGGCGGCGGTGCTGGGCAGTGGGGGATACCTCGTCGCTGGCAAGACAGCGCGGCAAGGGGTGACGGTCGCGCTGGCTTTGCGGGAGCCGTCGCTGCATTTCGAGGACACAAGCACCGAGGAGGAATCATGGGCCTGCTGACCCTGGTCGGGATGGGGCCGGGAGACCGGGCCGGAATGACGCGCGCCGCTGACGAGGCGTTGTCCGCCGCTGAGGTCATCGTCGGCTACAAACGGTATGTGCAATTGCTGCGTCCGCTCTATCCGGGCAAGGAATTCGTCTCCACCGGGATGACCCACGAGGTCGAACGCTGCCGCGAGGCACTGGAACTTGCAGCCAGTGGCAAACGGGTCGCCCTGGCGTCGAGCGGCGACGCCGGAGTGTACGCGATGGCGGGCCTGGTCTATGAGTTGGCGACTGGATTCCCCGGCGTGGAGATCGTCATCGTGCCTGGGGTGACCGCCGCCACCAGCGGGGCCGCCCTGTTGGGCGCGCCCATCGGCCACGATTTCGCGGTCATCTCGCTGTCGGACCGGCTGACCGACTGGCCGGTCATCGAGCAACGCCTCGACGCCGCCGCGCGGGCCGACTTCTGTATCGTCCTCTACAACCCGTCCAGCCGCACCCGCGCCGACCATCTGGGGCGGGCCTGCGACATCCTGTTGCGCAGCAAGAGCCCGGCTACGATCTGCGGCTTGGCCAGCTTGATCGGCCGGGAAGGGGAGAACGCCGCCGTCACAACGCTGGGCGAGTTGCGGAACAGCGCCGCCGACATGTTCACCACTGTCTTCATCGGCAACCAGTCGACCCGGCTGATTGACGGACGGATGGTCACCCCGAGGGGGTACCGTGGTCATGCACAGGGGTGACTTGGTGATTTTCGGTGGCACCACCGAGAGCCGCCAGTTGGCGGAGTTCTGCGCGCGGACGCGGATCCGGGTCTTGGTGTGCGTCGCCACTGATCTCGGTGAGCAGACCGCGACTGGGCTGCCCGGCGTCAGTTATCGCGTCGGACGATTGGACCGGGCTGGGGTCGCCGCCTTGCTGGCCGAGGCCGCTCCGCGAATGGTGGTGGACGCCACCCATCCCTATGCCAGCGCCGTCACCAGCAATGTGGCGGCGGCCTGTGCCGACCTCGGCCTGGCGTATCTGCGGGTGAGACGGCCCGAGAGCGAGGTCGCGCTGGGCGACGGCGCACAGCGTTTCGCTGACCTGGCCGCCTTGGTCGAATGGCTCAATCAGCGTGACAGCATCATCTTCGCCACCACCGGGGCCAAAGAGGCCGCAGCGCTCACCGGCGTCAACGGCTACCAGGACCGGATCATCCTGCGGGTGCTGCCGGTGCCCAAAGGCATTCAAGCCTGTCTGGATTTGGGCTATCCCAGCACCCATCTTGTCGCTATGCGAGGCCCGTTCGGACGTGAGTTGAACGCGGCGATGTTCCGTCACTACGCCGCAAAAATCCTGGTCAGCAAGGATTCCGGCGAGCCTGGCGGCTTCGCGGACAAACTCGCGGCGGCTGAGGACTGCGGAATGGCCTGCGCCGTGCTCGCCCGCCCGGCCGACTTGGACGGCGTCGGGGTGGATGCGGCCCAACGGATAATAGCCAAGGTGGTGCGCGGAGGATGACCCCAGCCAGCAAGCGCGTCGACATAGTCGGGACCGGCCTCGGCCCGGCCACCCTCACCCGGGAAGCCGCCGAGGCCATCACCGGGGCCGATCTCGTCGTCGGCTCGGCCCGGCTGCTCGCTGAGCACGCCGAGCAGGCCGCCGTCTGCCCGGCGAGCCGTCCCGACGAGATGGTCGCCGCGATCCAGCGTGCTGACGCCTGCCGGATAGCGGTGCTGATGTCCGGCGATGTCGGCTTCCACAGCGGGGCTGGGAAAGTCTTTGCCGCCTTGCGGGAGGACGACAGCTTCGAGGTCCAGTTGCTGGCCGGAGTCTCCACCCCGGCGCTCTTCGCGGCCCGGCTGGGCGTGTCATGGGGGGACGCCGGCCTGGTCAGTTGTCACGGACAGGACAGCGGCATCGTCGCCCAGGTCCGCCGCCACCGGCGTACCTTCGTGCTGACCGGGCGCAATGTGGCCGGTCTCGCCGCCAGCCTCAGCGCTGCCGGTTACGGAGCGCTCAGCGTCTACGCCGGGCAGGATTTGGGCTATCCCAGCACCCATCTTGTCGCTATGCGAGGCCCGGTCGGACGTGAGTTGAACGCGGCGAGGTTCCGTCAGTACGCCGCAAAAATCCTGGGCAGCAAGGAGTCCGGCGAGCCTGGCGGCTGCGCGGACTA
>JAISCH010000091.1 GCA_031265725.1 Propionibacteriaceae bacterium | reverse complement strand
GCGACCACAGTGACACCCATGACGACGAAGTCCATGCCTTCCGGGGCGATTATCTGGCCGATGCTGATATTCCCCGGAACCATTGCCGGGAAGCCCATGAAGATGAACATCAATAGGGCGACGAGCAGCAGCACCACCATGATGTTTTGCACGGTCGCGGTAGTGGACACTCCGAAGGAGGTCACTGCGGCGAAAATGACGATCACCCCGATGGACAGCAACAGTGGCGGCACGTCCGGAAGATAGGCTCCGGCGAACATGGCGAACACCTGGGCCAACATGGCGAGCAGAATGACCAGATTTATCACGATCGTTATCTGCAGGAAGCCGACGATAGGGTTGGTCAGCCTGGTGATATGCAGGTAGGGCGCGTTCTTGCCGGGCAGCGCCGAGGCGAGCATTATCATCGGGACGCCCAACAGCAGCAGCGAGACCGCCGCCAGGACGAAGGCCCATTCCACGCCCGGCCCGGAGGCCGCCACGCCGACCGGCAGCGAGGCGAATACGCCCGCACCGATGATGGAGCCGATGGATATGCATAGGACGGAGAAGAACCCCATCTTTCCTTTGTCTTTATCTTGTTTCTCTATATTCGCTTCACTCATCAGTCATCTCCCTTCATTGTTGTTAGATGTGCTTTAGTGGTTAGCGGCCCTTGACGGACTCATAGCCTTGTTGTAGATCCCAAATGTCTTCGGCATCCTCCAAGCCAGTGCGGAATGTGCTTTCTCTGTTTTGCCCCTGTCTGGTCGCCGCAACGGAAAGCTGGTCACGGTCGTCAGCCCACTACCACTGAATCGAGGTTCAACGCCTCGTCCAGTTGTGCTGGGGTGAGGTAGTCGTGCTCCAGCACGACCTCGCGCACGCTCTTTCCGGTGGCGGCGCATTCTTTTCCGATCTCATCGCAAAGCTCGTGGCCAAGCAAGAGATTGAGGAAGGTGACGATACTGATCGAGTTGTGCACATAGGCCGCGCACTTCTCCACGTTCGCCTCGATCCCGTCGACGCATTTCTCGCGCAGGGTGTCCATAGCGGCGGCGAGCAGGGCGATCGACTCGAACATCGATTCTCCGATCACCGGCTCCATCGCGTTGAGTTGGAGTTGACCGGCCTCGGCGGCCAATGAGATCACCAGGTCGTTGCCGAGCACCTTGAAGGCGACCTGGTTGACGACCTCGGGGATGACCGGGTTGACCTTGGCTGGCATGATGGACGAGCCCGCTGCGCGTTCGGGCAGTCTGATCTCGGCTAGACCGGCCCTGGGGCCAGAGGACAGCAGGCGCAGGTCGTTGCAGATTTTGGACAGCTTGACCGCTATCCGCTTCAACCCGGCGTGGGCCGAGACGTACGCGCCGCAGTCGGAGGTGGCCTCCACCAGGTTTGGCGCCAGCACCACCGGAAGCTGGGTCACTTCGGCCAGGCGGGCGATGGCCCGCGCGGTATAGCCAGACGGGGTGTTGATGCCGGTGCCTATCGCGGTCGCGCCCAGGTTGACCTCCAGTAGCAGGGTGGCCAGCATCTGCAGATGGCGACGCTCCTCGGACATCAGCATGGCGAAGGCGCTGAACTCCTGGCCCAGCGTCATCGGCACGGCGTCCTGCAACTGGGTGCGGCCCAATTTCAGCACCCGTTCGAATTCGAGGGACTTGTTCTCGAACGCCTCTTGCAATTTGGCCAGGTTGAGCGACGCCAGCCGCTCCAGCGTCCGGTAGGTCGCAATGCGGACGGCGGTCGGGTAGGCGTCGTTCGTGGACTGGGACATGTTCACGTCGTCGTTGGGATTGATCACGTCATAGCTGCCCTTGGGCTTTCCCAGCACCTCCAGCGCCAGATTGGCGATCACCTCGTTGGCGTTCATGTTGACGCTCGTGCCCGCCCCGCCTTGGAAGACGTCGATTGGGAACTGGTCCAGGCAACGATCCTCGTTCAGGATCAGGTCGCAGGCTTTGACGATGGCCTTCGTCTTCGCCCCGGACAGCTTGCCCACATCGTGGTTTGCTAGCGCGGCGGCTTTCTTGACCTGCGCGAAAGCGCGAATCAGGTCGGGATAGTCCGAGATGGTCTGGGAGGAAATTTGATAGTTCTCAATGGCACGCAGAGTGTGGACACCCCAATACGCCTCTCCAGGAACTTCACGGCACCCCAAGAGGTCATGCTCGGGGCGCTGAGGAACCGCGTCGTTGCTCATGGGTGGAACAGTACACTCCGCACTCGGTCGGGCTGAAGGGGCATATCACCGTAAAAAGCGAAACCGGCACAACGCCCATAACTTTGGTCGGATGGTCGTTGTCTCAGCCCTCGATTTCGGCTAGTCGCACCGTATTATCGCGTTGTTCAAGCCGAATAGGCCACACCCGCATGGCGAAAAGTCACCCTCGGCCCAATTCCGCCGCCAGTTCGCCCACTCGCCGTCATTCAATGTGACCGAACGGGTCTGTCCCCGGACTGACAGTGCTACGCTCACCACTGACGGCCCGCAATTGAATGTGAAGGAATGAACCGTGGACCACAACGCCACTTTTTGGTTTACCGGCTCGGAATTCCTCGCCCGCTATGCGCTAGATACTGTCCTAGGTGGAACTGCTCATGGATAACGATTTCGAACTGGACACGTCCAAACGCGAACAGACTTTGAAGGTGCGGGCCAGGGGGCGGAAGATTCTGGCCAACCCGATATTGAATTGGGGCACGGCGTTCACCAGGGAGCAGCGCGAGGCGCTGGGCATCTCCGGGTTGCTGCCTCCGGCCGTCACCAATCTGGAACGACAGGTGCGCCGTTCGTACGCTCAGTACTCCCGCTATCAAACTCCCTTGTCAAAGAGCATTTTCCTGTCCGATCTGCGGGCCCGCAACGATGTGCTCTTCTACGCGCTGCTGACTGAC
Source organism: Propionibacteriaceae bacterium (assembly GCA_031265725.1). Taxonomy (GTDB): domain Bacteria; phylum Actinomycetota; class Actinomycetes; order Propionibacteriales; family Propionibacteriaceae; genus Propionicimonas. Next base: position 8,794 of record JAISCH010000091.1, on the reverse strand, counting down.
CACATCGAGGAGATGCTGCCGATCGTCTACACACCCACCATCGGTGAGGTCATTGAGCGGTTCTCCTCGGAGTACCACGGGGCCAGGGCGGTGTTCTGCTCCATCGACTCCCCGGAGCTGATCGAGCAGAACCTGCTGGATTTCGGCCTCGGCGCTGACGACGTGGACCTGGTGGTCGTCACCGACTCTGCCGGTATTCTCGGCATCGGTGACCAAGGGGTCGGCGGCGTCCAGATCGCCATCGGAAAGTGCAGCGTCTACACGGCGGCAGCCGGAATCCATCCCCGGCGCACCCTCCCGGTGGTGTTGGACGTGGGCACGAACAACCTGGGCCTGCTCAGTTCCAATATGTACTTGGGTGAGCAGCATCCCCGCGTCACCGGCGAGCGCTACGATCAATTCATCGACACTTTCGTGAACGCAGTCGGCAAGCTCTTCCCGCATGCCCTGTTGCATTGGGAGGATTTCGGGGCCGACACCGCGCATGTGCTGTTGAACCGGTACAAGGAGACCCATTGCACCTTCAACGATGATATTCAGGGCACGGCCTCGGTGGTGCTGGCGGCGGTGATGGCTGCGGTGAAGATCACCGGTAAGCGGCTCGCCGACCAGCGGATCGTCGTCTATGGCTTGGGGACGGCCGGGGCCGGGGTGGCCGATATCATCCGCGAGGGGATGCGCCGCGACGGCATTTCCGACGCGGAGGCGTTGAGCCGATTCTGGACGTTCAACTCGCGCGGGTTGATCATGGAGGGCTCTAAAAAGGTGCGGGATTTCCAAGCGCCCTATGCCCGTCGGGCTGAGGACATCTCCGACTGGGAACTGGAGCGGCCGGGCAAGGCCAGCCTGCTGGAGGTGGTCCGCAATGTGCGTCCGACCATCCTGTTGGGCAGTTCCGCCCGCGCCGGAGCGTTCACCGAGGAGATCGTGCGGACGATGGCTGAGAGCTGCGAGCGTCCGATCATCATGCCGCTGTCGAATCCGACCTCACGGCTGGAGGCCGATCCGCTGGAATTGCTGAAGTGGACCAGCGGCAAGGCGCTGATCGCCACCGGCAGCCCGTTCGGCCAAATCGAATTCGAGGGGCACAACTACCACATCGCCCAGGCCAACAACGCGCTGATCTTCCCCGGCCTGGGCCTCGGGGTGGCCGTCTCCCAAGCTCGCCGGGTCACTGACGGCATGATCTACGCCGCTGCGGACGCGCTGGCCAGCTTGGTCAACGAGTACCGCACCGGCGTGGCCGTGCTGCCGTCGATCAACGACCTGCGCTTGGTCTCGGCCTCGGTGGCGGTGGCCGTCGCCAAAGCTGCCACGGCCGAGTCAGTGGCTGCCAACCCCTGCCCAGACGTGGTCGACGCTGTTTTCCAGCGGATGTGGTGCCCGGTATACCCCGAGTTGGAGATCATCGACCCGGAATGACGAGGGGGAAGTCTCAGCATTTCGCTAAGTGAGGCTGGGCAGCCGGTCCTTGACGATCCAACGCACGCCACGGACGACGACTGCAGCGGTGATGGCCAGGCCGACGATCTTGACCGGCAGCGAATCGCTGATGAACAGGCAGACCAGGGCCACCAGGATGGGGACGAGGAATTCCGCTGACCAGGCCACATACCTGCCGAAGGACGGCATCCGCACAGCGCGCTCCTCGGCCACCGCTTTGATCATGAAGTTGGGGCCGTTGCCGATGTAGGTGATCGCTCCACAGGTGACTGCGCCCAGGCTGATCGCGGTGAGATACAGCTCAGGGACGCCGGCCACCACCGGGCCGGGGATGGACAGCGTCCCGGCCATGTCGAAGAAAGCCAAGTAGGTCGGGGTGTTGTCCAGCACTGCGGACAGTGTTCCGGTGAAACCGAAGAAGGTGTACTCGTTCAAGGGCATGGCGTGGGCGTTCTCGCGCAGGAATTCGAGGGCCGGGATCATGGTGAGGAAGATGCCGATGAACAAGACTGCCACTTCGATGATCGGATACCAGGTGAACTCGTTGGCGTCGAACCTGATCTGTTTGTTCGTGATCAGATATGACGCCGCCGCGACCGCGATTTGGACGCCGATCTTCACCCAGACGTAGTCACCCAGCAGGGCGACCGAGGCGATGATCACCGCCAACCAGATGACATTGGACCCGCCGCGCAGCGAGATCGGAGCCTTCACCTGTTGGTCCCAGGACAGCGCGAAGGCGCTCTCTTTGGCATACTCCCGCCGGTCCAGGGCGTAATAGGTGAAGAGCAGCAGCGCGTTCACGAACAGCCACGGGACGAATAGCGAGAAGGTCCACAAGAAGGGCACGCCCCGCATCAGGCCCACGTACAACGGAGGGTCGCCGAGCGGGGTGAGCAGCCCCCCGCAGTTGGCCACGATGAAGATCATGAAGACCATGGTGTGTGTGCGGTACTCCCGCTCCCGGTTTATGTTCAGCATCGGCCGGGCCAGCAGCATCGCGGCCCCGGTGGTGCCCACGAATGAGGCCAGCACCGCGCCCAGGGCCAGCACCAGGGTGTTGTTGCGCGGGGTGGCCCTGATGTCGCCCGCCACGTAGATTCCACCAGTGACGGTAAAGAGACTGGCCAACAGCACGATGAATTGGAGGTATTCCAGCATCGAGTGGGCCACCGTCTCGTGTCCGGCCACCAGCCAGGCACCGATGGCGGTGGGCACGCCCAACCCCAGCGCCACGATTAGCTTCACCCCGTTGCGTTCCCACAGCTTCGCGGTGGCGGGCAGTATCGGGAATACCGCGATACAGCCCAGCAGGATGACGAACGGTGCCATCGACCAGGCGGGAAAGCCCATCTGTTCAACCATTGCTCTTTCCTCTGTTCGCCATTCCTGCCCGGCTTCTGATCTTAGCCTTCGCGGAATTGAATTCCGAAGCCGCCGCGTGGGTAGTGCCAGGATAGTGCGCCGGGAGCGGTGCCGCTCGCTCAGCCCAGGGCGGCCGTCAGGGCCGGTACCAAGGTGTAGAGGTCGCCAGTGAGGATGTAGTCGGACTCGGCCACGATGGGGGCGTCTTTGTCGGTGTTGATCGAGACGATCAACTGCGCGCCCCGGCAGCCGCTCATGTGCTGCAACTGGCCGGAGATGCCCACCGCCAGGTAGACCTGCGGGGAGATTTGCTGGCCGGAGATGCCCACATAGCGGTCGCGGGCCACCCAGTCCAGTCCTTCGGCGACCGGGCGGGAGCAGCCCAACTCGGCCTTGAAGGCGGTGGCGAGCGCTTCGATGATCGCCAAGTCCTCCTTGGCCTTCAGCCCCCGGCCCACTGACACCACCCGGTCGGCAGTGCCCAGGTCGGCGGCGGCGACCTCGTTCGGACGCAGGTCCGTGACAGTCACCTCCGCTGGGCTGGCTGCTGCCTGCTCAACGGAGGTGCTGCCCCCACCAGTTAGCGGAGCGCCGCCGTCCGACACGATGGCGACGGGTCCGGCGTAACTGCGGGTCTCTGAAGCGATGCCGCCAGCTATCGCCCGGGTGACCTGCCCGGCGGCGATCTCGACAGGCATCGTCACCACCGGGGCGGAGATCGCGGCGGCGACTGCGCCGAGCAGCGCGCGCTCGGCTGGTTTGCGTCCGGCGAAGACCACGCCCGGATCGGCAGCGACGACCTTGGCCACGTCGGCGGCGAAAGCCTCCACCGCCCGGTCGCCCGGATCGCCCAGCCAGACAATTTTGTCAACACCGGGTGCGGCCACTGCCCGCACCACCTCATCGGCACCGACGACGACGGCCACGACTGGGCCGTCCAGCTTGGCCGCAGCAGCGACCAATTCCGACACTCCGGCATTTCCAGCCACTAAGACATATGTGCTCATCGGAGTCCTCCTCATCCCAGCACGCCAGCGGCGCGCAGTGCGTTGACCAATTCGGCAGCGGCAGCAGCCGGGTCGGAAGTGTCGATGACGACACCTTTGCGGGCCGGGCCATCCAGCTTGGCCCGAGCCGTCACTGTGCCCTCGGACACTGCGACCAGGCCCGAGTCGGCCAGGGACTTGACCGCCACTGGCTTCTTGCCAGCCGCCAACAGGTCCTTCATGCCGGGGGCCTTCGTCTTCACCGCCTCGCTGGTCAGCGAGACAACTGCCGGGGCCGCCGCCGTGATCGACTGCACACCCTCGGACACCAGCCGCTCCACGCTCACCGAGCCGTCGGCCAGCGTCACCTTCTCCACGTCAGACAACATCGGCCAGCCCAGCAGTCCGGCCAGGACGGAGGGAACCATCCGGGCACCGACATCCATAGAGGAGTCGCCAGCCAGCACCAGCTCCACATCGCCTAACTCCTTGACGACCGCCGCGATGGCCTGTGCGGTCCGAGTCGAGCCCGCGCCGTCCAATTCCGGGTCGGACACGACGACCACCTCATCCAGGCCGCGCGCCAGGGCGGCCTTGGTGGCGACCGGCTTCGCGGCGGCCTCGCCGCCCACGGACACTCCGACAAGCGCCGCGCCTTGGGCATCGGCCAATTGGCGGCCGTACTCAATGGCCACCGCGTCGTAATCGCTCACGATTGCCTTGGCCCGGCTGAAGTCGAGGGTTCCGTCACTGGCCACCGTCGCCTCTTGCGGATCGGGGGCATATTTGTATGCCACAACTATTCTCATCAAATCTCCTTTTATCGCAGGTAATTGCGCGAGATGACCAGGCGCTGAATCTCGGAGGTGCCCTCGTAGATCTCGGTGATCTTCGCGTCGCGGTACATCCGCTCGACCGGATACGCCTCGGTGTAGCCGACACCGCCGTGAATCTGGATGGCCTTGCCGGTGACGCGGGTGGCCATCTCGCCACAGAACAGCTTCGCCATCGCAGAGGCCTGGCTGTGCGGCTCGTGCCGGTCCTCAGTGTCGGCGGCCTGGTAGACCAGCGCCCGTCCGGCCTCGATGTCGACCGCCATGTCGGCGATCATCCATTGGATAGCCTGCAGGGCGGCCAGCGGCTTGCCGAATTGCACCCGCTCCTTGGCGTACTTGCAGGCCGCCTCGAAAGCGCCCTGCGCGATGCCGAGGGCCTGGGCGGCGATGCCGGTGCGGCCACCGTCAAGGATCTGCATGGCGATCTTGAAGCCCTCGCCCTGGTTGCCGAGCAGGTTCGCCGCTGGGATGCGGCAGTCGCTGAATGCCAGCGGGGTGGTGGACGAGCCACGGATGCCCATCTTCTGCTCCGGCTCTAACACCTGGAAGCCCGCAGTGTCGCGTTCGACGATGAATGCCGAGAGGCCCTTGGCACCGGGGGCGTCAGTGCTGCGTGCGATGATGACGAACGTCTTGGCGAAGCCACCGTTGGTGATGAAGATTTTCTGGCCGTTGAGGACGAACTCGTCGCCGTCCCGGACTGCGGTGGTGGAGGTGCTGCCCGCGTCGGAACCGGCATTTGGCTCGGTCAGGCCGAACGCGCCAATCGCGTTGCCGTTGGCCAAATCGGGCAGGTACTTCTGCTTCTGCTCCGCGTTGCCATAGTTCACGATCGGCCAGGTACACAGCGAGGAGTGCGCCTCGGCCAGCACGCCGTGGGTCGCGCAGACCCGGGACAACTCCTCGATGGCGATGACGTAGCTCACTGTGTCCATGCCGGTGCCGCCGTACTCTTCGGGGATGATCATGCCGAGCAGGCCCATCTCGGCCAGCTTCGGGATGGACTCCAGCGGGGGACGGTGGTTCTTGTCGATCTCAGCCGCGATCGGGGCGATCTCGGCCTCGGCGAACTCGCGCACGGAATCCCGCGTCAGGAGTTGGTCGTCGGTCAATTGGAAGGGCATTGGTCTCTCCGTTCATCGCCATTCGGGCGAATAGTTGTTTTCGGTGTGTTTTTTGGGGTTGGGTGGTTGTGGATTCACTCGCCTGTGCGCGGAAGCCCGATGAACTTTCGGATGTCAGCGCCGACCACGTAGGACTCCGGAATCTCATAGTCGTTGGTCACCCAGTCGTGCCACATGCCGTGGAAGACGTGGCAGGTCACCTCGACGCCCTGGTCGTAGGCCTTCTTCGCGCTCTCCACCGAGTCGGAGAGTAAGATCTCTAACTCTCCGGCGGAGAAGTACAGCGGCGGGAAGCCGGTCCAGTCACCATGCAGGGGTGACATCTCCGGGTCCATCACCTTGTCGAGGGATGACCACAGGTTGACCGAATCTTTTGACAGGCCGCCGTAGAAGAGCGGATCGGTGTAGGCGTTCACCTGGTGCGCGGGCAGGGTGAGGGTGTAGTCCAGCGCGGGGGAGAGGAAGGCCATCTGTCCGGGCAGTGAGCGTCCCAGCCGCTTCAGCCGCATCCCCAGCGCGGCAGTCAAGGTGCCACCGGCCGAGTCCCCGATGGTGATGATCTTCGCCGGGTCGTGGCCCAAGTCCTCGACGAGGTAGTTGAAGGCCGCCTCCACGTCGTCAAGGTTGGCTGGCCACTTGTGCTCCGGGGCCAGCCGGTACTCGGCCGCGTAGACCGGGAGTCCGGTCTCCCGCAACGACCAGATGCCCATCGACCTGCAATAGTGGTCGTTGCCGCGCATGAAGCCGCCGCCGTGCACATAGTAGACAATGCGCGGGTCGTCGGGATGCCGGGGCTGGGCGTCCCGGTAGTGGTAGAGCTTCTGCCCGCTGGCTGGGACGATGATGTCTTCGCGGAGTTCGCCGTCATGGGTGGTGTCGTCCATGAAATCCAGGGTGATGCCGGGCTTGAACGGGTATTCCTCAGCCCGTTTCAGTGCTTCCGGCAATCCGATGTTGACCGCGTAGCCGGATGGCTCCGCGCTGGTGTAGTCGAGCCAAGGCTCGTTCAGGAATGGCTGGACGATTTCGTTGGCCGTCATGTTAGCTCCTTTGCCTAGTTGTGATCAGTTCAGCTTTGGTGCGGGCGGTTCCTTCACCGTCGCACGGAGGTCAATGGTTTCACTTCCCGGAACGCCGCTCATGCTCGGCGGTCAGTTCGTCACGGAAATCGGGATGGGCGATAGCTATCAGGGCTTCGGCGCGCTGTCGCAGGGTGAGCCCGCAAAGCCGGGCGACGCCGTACTCGGTGATGATGTACTCCACGTCCTCGCGCATGGTGCTGACCGAGGAGCCCGCGTCAATGAACGGCACGATCTTGGAGGTCTTGCCGCCCTGGGCCGTGGACGCGAAGGCGATGATGGAGCGCCCGCCTTTGCTCATCGCCGCGCCGCGAACGAAGTCGGCTTGGCCCCCGATCCCGGAGATTTGCCGCAGGCCGACCGACGAGGACACCACTTGGCCCTGCAAGTCCACTTGCACACAGGAGTTGATCGAGACCAGGTTGTCGTTCTGCGCGATGACGCGCGGGTCGTTCACGTAGTCGACGCCCGCCATGTGGACGACCGGGTTGTTGTCCACGAAGTCGTACAGCCGACGGGTGCCCATCAGGAAGGTGGCGACGAACTTGCCCTTGTGCAGCGTCTTCTTGGCATTGTTGACGACTCCCTGCTCGAACAGGTCGACCACACCGTCGGAGAACATCTCCGAATGGATGCCCAGGTCCTTGAAGCCGCCCAACTCGCGCAGCACCGCGTCCGGGATCGCGCCGATGCCCAGTTGCAGGCAGTCGCCGTCATGGATCAGCGCGGCGCAATTCCGGCCGATGGCGGCCTCCACCTCGGAGATGTTCGGCGGCGGTAGCTCGATGACGGGCGAGTCCACCTCGATGATGGCGTCCAGGTCGGTGATGTTGATGAAGCAGTCGCCGAGCGTGCGCGGCATCTGCGGGTTGATTTGCGCGATGACTGTCTTAGCGGTCTGCGCCCCGGCCAGTGAGTAGTCGACCCCCACGCCCAGGCTGCAATAGCCGTGCTCGTCCGGGGTGGAGACGTGCATCAGGGCCACGTCGGAACCCATTGTGGTGCGCAGCAACTCCGGGAACTTGTAGAAGAACACCGGCGTGAAGTCGCCTTGGCCAGCGGAGACAGCCTTGCGGGTCGGTGCGCCGTTGAACACTGAGTTGTGCCAGAAATGCGACTCCATGCCCGGCGCGCAGTAGGGCGCTTTGCCCATCGGCACCATGTGGACGATTTCGACGTTCTGGTAGGCGTCGGCATTGGCGACCATAGCGTCGATCAAGACGGTCGGCTCCGCGCAGGCGTGGTGGACGATCACCCGGTCGCCGGATTTGATGTGGGCCACGGCCTGTTCGGCGGTGACCAGATGGTCACGATAATGTGCGCGCCAATCCATGATGGATTCTTCCTTTGGTCTCGCAGGGGATTCGGGCACTGGTCAGCCCGCGATATGGGCGATCTTCTTGGCCAGGGCTTTCTTGGCCTCCATATTCGCCAACCGGCCGATCATGATGCGCTGTGCCTGCGGCGATCCAGCGCCGTGCAAGGATTCGGTCAGGTAGCCGACTGCGCCGGTGCCCAGGGACATGCACTCGATGAGGCGCATGATCTTGAGCCGGTCCTCGGTGGAGACCGCCGCCACGCCCTTGAAGTATTTGTCCACAATGGGTCCAAGCTCCGGATGACGGAAGTCCTGCTCCGAGGGGGCGGTCACCATCATCCCACCGGCGATGTCGCTGGCCAACCGGATGATCTCGTAGGGGAAGCGGGTCACGTTCTGCTTGCAGACGTTGGCCAGCAGCAGATTCACCAGGTAGTTCCCGGAGGCAGTCGGCTGGCCCTCGTAGGAGCAGGCCAGGCCGCAGGCCCACAGCGTCTCGTTCAACTGGACCATCTCAATGAGCTTGTCCTTGACATGCGAGGCGCGCTGCACGCCGTTGTAGTCGGCGGCCAACGCGGAAGCGCCGATGATGACGTCGGCCACACCGGTCTTGCAGCCGCCGTAACTCTGCCGGTGATAACCG
>JAISCH010000083.1 GCA_031265725.1 Propionibacteriaceae bacterium | reverse complement strand
GCCACTGTGGTCGTACTCAGCTCCAAAGTAGGGGCGTCGGCTGCCTGGCTTGTCGCCGCTGAGGTGAAAGCCAGCCCTTGAGCGACCATAGCGATCGCCAGCAGCTTTACCCATATTCGATGCCGTGGAGCGGTGCTGTCCGCTCTAGCGGCCAATTGAGCCTTCATCGAGGCACTCCCTTTCTGTCGTCTGGTGGGGTGAATGACCACACCGGTTACTGCTCATTTAAGTAAGGAAAGCCTTGCCTAAAACAGCTCTTCTTAGGGTATCCTTATTTAAAGCAGATGTATAATCAGGGCAATCGAATCATGAGACGCGACCAAGGGATATCCAGGATGACTACGCCTTATAGCACCAATAGCCAATCTGGGGGCATTGCCGGGCAGGCGCATTGGACAGGACAGTATACGAAGGTTAGCCTTGCCTTAGTTACATCTGATCTCTAAACAACCGACCCGAGGACAGTGAGTGGAATGCCGGTAGGAACTAGAACAAGACGCTCCGGCGACCCAGTTTCCCGGCGAATCGCCAAGGGGATCGCCAACGTCCTGGCCTGCCTCGCCATCATCGGCAACACGCTCGCCCTCACGGCCCCGCCAGCGTCCGCCGACGAGCCAGCGACTGCGGCGGCGGAACCAGCAGCGGAACCCCCCGCCAAGGAGAAGGAAACGGCGAAGCCTGAGCAAACCAAGGACGACGATGACTCGCCCGCGCCGTCCACAAAAGACTCTGACAGCAAAGACGACGCCAAGCCGACACCGACCGAAGCTGACCCGGCAACTGAGCCAGCCGAAGCCAAACCTGAGCACACCGCTGGATCCGCCACCAACCCGGACCCGCCGCAGCCCGACGCCGAGGAGCCATCCGATCAAGAACCAACGCAGCCATCCCCCACTGCCGACCCGCCTCCTGACATCGCACCAGCGCTGGAACCAGAAACCGTCTCGGCCACAGCGCCGGACTCTCCGGATTGCGCCGCTGGCCAGCTCAGCGTGACGCATAGCGCGGCGGGCCAGACCGCTGTCGCCTGCCTGCCGAGGACCGTCAGCACTGGCGGCTCCATCAGCATCACCGGACATGGCTGGCTGACCACCGACGGGCAGGCCGGGGCCACGGTGGTGCTGAAGCTGAACAGCCGCACTTCGCCGAGCGCGTCCGATTTCCAATTCGTCCACACTGGGCAGGCCGGGGATGCCATCGTCACCCATCCCACCAACGGGACTCCGGACCCGACCATCTGGGCGCTGGTCCAAGCCGACGCCAGCGGCAGCTTCTCCGTCACCGTGCCGATGCCCGGCCCGGGCAATTCGCCAAGCCATATCGGGCCGGACGGCGCGCTGGAGGCGGGGCGGAAATTGGTGGTCCACTTCCAGTCCGGGCTGCTCGCCGCCGACACCCAGCACACCGTGGACTCCGATCCGCTGAGCGTGAACGGCACCGCCTATCCGGGTGACCAGACCGGAGGCGGGACCGCATGCGTGGCCACCGGGCCAGTCGAGGCGTCCATCAGCTATCCGGACGGCCAAGTCCCGAATCCGATCACCGGCCCCGTCTTCTCCCACGGCCAGACGATCCAAGTGCGCGGTTCCGGCTGGTGCGCGAAAGACCCGCTGGACGGAGGCTCCATCATCGCCGTCAAGATTGATGACGGGGCTTACAGCCACCCGCCCAATGAATTGATCCACTCGAACCCGCAGGTGTGGGCTTTGATCGAAGTGGACAGCGCGGATGGGTCATTCGTCGGTGAGGTGACCCTGCCGACGGCTGGAAGCGGCCCCGGCGCGGCCACCCCGGCTTTCACCCAGGGAGTCCACAGCCTGCGGCTGCTGACCGGATCGATCAAAGCCGACGATGTCATCCGCACGGTCGGAGTGGGTCCGTTCACGGTGGGCGACTACCGGCCCAACGGGGTGCCGAGCCCATTGGAGGCCGAGGAGCAATTGACTGCGGACAGCCGGGGCGGATTGGTCGTCACCCGCTCTGACAGCGCCATCACCGCCGAGCTGCCCGGCGCTCAAGCTGACGACTGGGTGTTCCTGACCGTCTACACCGAAGACGGCTCGGTGCGGTATCCGTGGGCGGCGACTTGGTTCCAAGCCGACGCGACGGGCGTGGTCAGCGCAGCCCTCGCCGATGTGACGCTGCCAGTTGGAAAGCTCAAGCTCACCGCCCAGGCTCCCGACTCGTCACTGCTGGGCTGGGCCGAACTGCTGGTCGAGTCAACGACGGACGGCGACGACTCAGCCAAGATTTACACCCGTCCCACCCTGAGCTTGATGCCGCGCTCGGCGCAGCAGCCCACGCTACTCAACCTGCCCCCAGCCACGATTCCGGCCGCGCCAGTGGCCGACTTGGACGAGTTGACCGAAGCGAATGCCGGTGGCCTGCGGGGATCGACGCAGGGCACCGTGCTGACGCTCACCCTGCCCAGCCGGATCAAAGCGGGCGACTGGGTGTTCCTCTATGTCTATCCCGGACGAATCGCGGTGGGCTGGGTGCAGACCGACTCCAAGCTCAAAGTACGCCTCGACCTGTCACTATTGGGAGCGGGCGACTACAAGATCGTCGCCCTCGACACGGCTGGTGCCCTGATCGGTTGGACCGGCGCGCTAATCGGCGGCGGACAGGCCGCGCTGCCCGCAGAGGAGCCAGCCGCAGCAGCCCTGGTCCCTCCGGCTGTGCGCACTGAGCCAACGGCTGTTGCCGACAATGCAACCGCGTCCACCAACGACATCACCCTCTGGCTGGGACTGGCGACAGCAGTGGCTGTCGCCTGCTGTGGGTCGGCATTGGCCGTCCGGAGGAAGCGGCTGTCCAAGACAGCCAGCGGAAACTGACGGGGGAAAGAGATTGGAACGCGCTAGCGGCATGCGAAGCCGTCGGCTCTCGCAGCGGATTGCGGCCTTCACCGCTGCGGCCGGGCTGGCATTGAGTGGATGCGGAACCGGCACGACTCCGACTCCGCCGCCCGCGACAGCGGAGGCTGGCCCCACCCGAACGGTCATCGACGCCGGGGGCAATTCCATCCAAGTGCCCACCCATCCGGAACGGATCGTCACCCTCTCCGAGCCGACCCTGGACGGCGTACTCGCGCTCGGAGTGACGCCGATCGGAACGACTGCTGGTCGCGGCCAGTCCGGCGTGCCGAATTACCTGGCTGGGCTGGCCGTCGACCTGCCCATCCTGGGTGGTGTCGCCCAGCCCAATTTTGAAGCCATCGGAGCGGCCAAACCGGACCTGATCCTGGTCGATGGCACCAGCGTCAACAACAATCCGCCAGTGATCGCCGCACTTGGCAAGATCGCCCCAGTGGTCTACACCGGCTATGCCGGTGGCGATTGGAGAGCCAATTTCCGCCACACTGCCGACGCGCTCAACCTGGCCGAAGCTGGCGAACAGGTGATCACCGACTATGACGATCATGTGGCCCAGGCCAGGCAACAGTTGGCCGGCTACCCGGACTCCACCTTCTCAATCGTCCGCTGGCAAGGCAATTCGGCCTCAGTCATTCTCAAAGAACTGCTCCCCGGCCAGGCTCTCAGCGATCTCGGGCTGCGGCGTCCCGCTGGACAGGACCGGGTGGGCCGAGGGCATTCCGAGCCGGTGTCGTTGGAGAATTTGAAGAGCATAGACGCCGATTACCTGTTCTTCGGCACTCTTGGCGGCTCCAGTGTCGGCAATCCCGACGCCGGGGGCGGAACCGGCATCGAGAGCGCCCGCCAAGCCCTGAACGAGGCCAGCTCAGTGCCCGGCTTCACCGAATTGGATGTCTACAAGAGCGGTCACATCATCCTGGTCGATGGCTCCGCTTGGACTTCCACTGGCGGCCCGCTGCTGATGAACCGGCTCATCGACGACGTTGTGAGCGCACTCGGATGAGCCAGTTAAGAACGCGTCGCGCCAAGCAAGCCGTGAGGAGACTCCAGATGGGACAGATGACGAGACGAGTGCTGCTAGCGAGCGGAATCCTCTCTGCTCTGCTCACGGTGGCGACTCCGGCAGCGGCGATTCCCCCGGACGGCCCCGGCGCGGACACTCCGGGAACCTCGGCATCGGTGTCGCCCAAGACGCTCAAACCCTGCCAGACCATCCGCTTCAAGGTATCCGGTTATCCCGGTGGGGAGACTCTGTACGTGAAGATTGACGACGGCGTCGGCTTCGGCAACACCAGCGTCCAAGGCTCCGGGGTCTGGTATGCCCAGGCGATCCCGACCTCAGGGAAGGTGAGCGGATCGTTCGCCCTGCCCTGCGACATAACTCCGGGCTCGCACTGGCTGCGCTTCCTCGCCTCCGAATATGTCGATCCGAAGGATCCCGGCAAAGGGGTCATCGGCTACACCCGGCGCGGTGGGACGAATTTCAAAGTGGTCGCCGACTCGGGGGCAGGCTCGGCCAACACCGGCACCAAGGCCCCAGCGCCCG
>JAISCH010000045.1 GCA_031265725.1 Propionibacteriaceae bacterium | reverse complement strand
GGCAAGATAGCCGGGCGACCGAGTTGCCGGGTGGGTCCGGCGTCGATGAAAGTATGAGCGAGGCGTTGCCCGTCTCGTTCCAACCAGAGCTGGAGACGGGCGGGGACAGCAGTGGCCGGGACGGTTAGGTCGATGGCGTCGGACAACTGATAGGGGACGACCGCTGGCACCTGGACTTCCGCACACGTTGGCTCGTCAATGGGCAAAGGCGCACCAGCGGGCACCCAGGCCGCGCACAGGATGGCAGCGGTGAGGGTTTCGGTGCCGTGATGCGAGACATGGACACTCAAGGTCAGCGGTTCGGCAGGAAGAGGAATGTCGGCACCGGGCGCTTCCGGGATCAGATCGACCACCAGCACTGTGACGGCGTTGAGATCGGCGGGGTCTAAACCGGCCAAGTCTTTGGGTTCACGCCAGGCATCGACCAAACCGACTGGTTCATGTTCGACATCCACCAATTCGGTGTAAACATATCCGACGAACCTGTCATGCCGACGCAACTCTTGGGTCTGCCAGCGCAGATGCCAGGCGCGCTCAAGCTGGCCGCTGCCACCGCCATACTCGCTGTTGAGGATCGGTAATCCGGCTCGCGGCAGGCCGTCAGTGGCATAGAGGCTCTTCTCCACGGTGAAATCGGGGCCGAGGGTGACCGGGAAGCTGTCGCTGGCCCCGCTGGCCAGAGCGGCCAGGCGATCCGCCCAACCAGCCGGGTCGGTGTCGTAGTAGTGCCAATCGACCAGATCGGTGCGGACATGCGACCAGCCAGAGTTGTCAACGATGGGCCGGGTGGAGTCGAGCGCCGCCAGGCGTTCGTAAGCCGTCTCGACCGCTTGGCGCAGTTCGGGGCGGCCGGGCACGTCCCAGTCGAGTCCCCATTCCTCGTTGTAGAGCCCCCAGATCACAATCGATGGGTGGTTGGCGTCTCGGGCCACCCAGTCGGGCAATTGGGCACAGAAAGCCTCGGCGGACTCAGCAGAATAACGACCGGGGCCGGGCGGTTCGCTCCAAATCAGCATGCCCAGCCGGTCGGCGTGGTCGAGCCAGCGTGGCTCCTCCAATTTGATGTGTTTGCGGACCAGGTTGTAACCCAGTTGACTGGCGATTTCCAGATCGGCGCGGAGGGCTTGATCGCTGGGGGCGGTCAGACCGGTGCCGGGCCAGTAGCCTTGGTCGAGCACACCACGCAGGTAGAGCCGTTGGCCGTTCAGCAGGAGTTGTTCGCCAACTGTCTCGATTCGGCGCAGCCCAGCGGTGGCGGTCAGTCGGTCTTGGGCTGGGCCTTGGCCGACGCAGACCGCCAATTCGTACAGGTACGGTTGCGCTGGTGACCAGAGCCGGGGTGAGTGCACCGGCACGTCCGCGCTGAAGCAGCCGTCAGCAGCGGCGGTCAGCTCGACGGCGATGTCGGGGCCGGAAAAGCGGACAGTCGTGCCGACAGGCTGGTCACCGGCCAACCGCCCAGCGATGTGGAACGAATCCAGCGCGTCACCTTGGATGCGCAGGTCGGCCAGATAAGTACGTCCACGGGCTTCCAGCCAGACCGGCTGCCAGATCCCCGACGACGGGGTGAAGCAGACCCCGTCGTAGTCATCACGGGGGATGGAACGCTGCTTGCCGTGCGGAAGGTACGCCTTGTCGGCCGGGGCTTCGACCTCGACTCGCAACTGCGCGCTGCCACCCGGCGCGATCAGACCGTCGAGATCGAATTCAAAGGGGGTGTGGCCGCCAGTGTGGACGCCCAGCAGTTGATCGTCGAGGAAGACGGTGCAGCGGTAGTGGACCGCCCCGAAACAGAGGAAGACCCGGGCGTCCTCCCACGCTGGAACCTCGATGACCCGCCGGTAAGTGGCACGTTCCAGCCAGGTCTGGCCGACGCCGGAGGCTGGCGTCTCCCAGGCGAACGGGACGGTGATGGCGGTGGCCTCCCCCCATTCCGGGTCGAATCCCCACTGGCCGTTGAGGCTGAGCCAGCGCCAAGAGCGGTCACGGTCCGGGCGGGGGTATTCCGGACGTGGGCAACTTTGGGTTGCGGGTTCTGGGCGTGGGCGTTGCTGGGAGGCGTGAGTGGGGGTCATTGCTGGTTCTTTCTGGTTGGCGAGGCGACTATCCCTTGACGGAACCGGCCAGGATGCCGTTGATGAAGTGCTTCTGTAAGGCGATGAACAGCACGAGGAGAGGGATCAGCGCGACTGAACTGGCGGCCAGGAGTTCACCGGTGACGGTGGCGTAGTCCGCCGAGATGCGGTGCCCGGAGATGTTCTGCGCCAGCGTGGACAAGACGACTTGGAGCGTCGCCATCTTGGTCGAACTGGCAGCCACCACCGGCCAGACGAAATCGTTGTAGATATTCATGATGGTCAGCACGCCGAGTCCGGCCAGGCCGGGACGGATGACCGGCATGACGATCCGCCAGAACAGGCCGAATTCACCGCAACCGTCGATCCGTCCGGCTTCCAGCATCTCGTCGGGGACGGCGGTGATGACTTGCCGCATCCAGAAGATAGCGAAGGCATCGACTGATCCGGGCAGGATCAAGGCTTGGTAGGTGTTGACCCAGTCGAGTTGTTTCATCTCCAGCAGCAGCGGGATGATCAGCACGATGACCGGCAGCATGAGCGTCACCAGGACGGCGGCGAAGATCAGGTTCCGGCCGGGGAAACGGTATTTGGCGAAACCGTAGGCGGCTAACGGGGCACCGATCATGGTGATGGAACCCTTGCAGACCAGCACGATGGCGGTGTTCAAGAAACCCTGGCCGATGGGCACATCCTCGAACATGTGCTGGTAGTTCTCCAGAGTGAAACCAGCGCTGAAGAGGTCGAGCGGTCGTTGGATGATGTCAGTCGGCGGTTTGAAGGCCGAGATCACCGCCCAGGCGACCGGAGCGAGGAAAGCCAGGGTGACGACGGCGAGGAAAAGCTGGCTGCCGGCTCGGCGCGTACCTGGTGCGGAAGTGATCGTGGTCATGCCTCAGTCCTTCGGGCGCAACAGGCGGACGAACAGCAGCGACAGCCCCATGACGATGACGACTAACAGGAACGAGTTGGCTGAGCCGGTGCCGAGGTCGGCGCGGTTGATGTGGTTATACAAGTACAGTCCAGCGGTGGTGGTGGAACTGTACGGGCCGCCTTTGGTGACCACATACGGCTCAGTGAACATCTGGAAGACCGCCAGCGTCTGCATCACCACCGCGAACATCAGGGTGCGCCGGATCAGCGGCAGCGTGATGCTGGTGACTTGGCGGAGCCTGCCCGCCCCGTCGATGGCGGCGGCGTCATTGTAGGCGGGGTCGATTGATTGCAGGCCGGACAAGAGGATGATCATGATGAAACCAGTTGTCTTCCAGATGAACAACAACGCCAGCGTCGGCTTGGCCCACTGGCTAGTCACCAGCCAGCCGACCTCGGGCAAACCGAACAGCCCGAGTGCGCTGTTGATCGCGCCGTAGTCCTTGTCGAACAGCACGATCCAGATTTGGGCGACCGCAACCAGCGGCGTCACGAACGGGACGATGATGGCCACCCGGTAGAGGTTGCGCAGCCGCAGGGCCGCGTTGTTGAGCAGCAGCGCGATGGCCAGTGCGAGCAGCATCTGCGCCGGAATCACCAGCAGCCATAGCACAGCGGAGTTCTGCAGCGAATCCCAAAAGGCCGGATTCGAGAGCAGATAGCCGTAGTTGTCCCAGCCGACCCATTGGGCCGGGCCGGTGCCGTGCCATCTGGTGAAGCTGAGCCGGAAAGTGAAGACCAGCGGGTAGACGCTGAAAGCGACGAAAACGGCTACGAACGGGGCCACAAACAGATAGGGCCACAGCCATTTCCGGGCCGAACGCCGCCACCGCCGCATTGACCCGGCCTGGCTGGCTCGGGCCGTTTCGGCGGCGGTGGCGGTCATCGAGGTCTCCTGTGGGTGGACGGATTTACTGGCGGTCGATCAGGTTGGCTTGAATGTCAGCCGCTGATTGGTCCAGCACTTGCTGGGGCGTCATGGCGCCGTCAAGCATCTTCTGGACGTTGTTGCCCAGGTATTCGACCGCCCCGTCCCACCAGGGCGGGATTGGCGCGCCACCTGGGATTTGCTGCCCAGCCTCGACGGCGATGGTCCACAGATCTTGGTTGCCCATCGCCTCGACGGGCTGGAACAGCGGCTTGCTGGGATCCGCAGCCAGTTTGTAGGCGGGGATCGACGTGTTGATCCCACC
Source organism: Propionibacteriaceae bacterium (assembly GCA_031265725.1). Lineage (GTDB taxonomy): Bacteria > Actinomycetota > Actinomycetes > Propionibacteriales > Propionibacteriaceae > Propionicimonas. Next base: position 4,001 of record JAISCH010000045.1, on the reverse strand, counting down.
CGGATAGACGGCATTGGGGCCGTACACCGCCGTGTAGCCAACCTGGTCGAACATCAGGAATTCATAGAACAGCCAGGCCAGTCCGGAATTCTTGCCCGCTTTGGGCAAGATGAACGAGGAACCGCCCATCGCTCCGCCGCGCGCCCCGCCGGCATCCCAAGCCGGGAGTTGCATGGCCCGCCATTCGCCCGAGGTTTTCGGCAATTGCTGTTGCGGAGCGAAATCGAACCAGATCGCCCAGGGATAGAAAACTTCGTCCTGGGCCTCCAAAGCGCCGATGTCACTCGGCGTCAAGTATTCGGCGCGGGTGCCCAGACCCTGCTTTTGCACTTCGTCCAGCCAGGTCAGAATCTTCAGATATTCGGGGGTGTTTAGTCTGAGGTTGCCGCTCGTATCGGCTAGCGATGTGCTCAACTGGTTGGCGTACATCTCCAGTTGGAGCTGTCCCAGCCAGGCCCCTTGCTCCAGGTGGATCGGTTTGGCGCTGGGCCGGTATTGCTGGTATTTCTTGGCGGCGGCCAATAGGTCGTCGTAGGTCTGGATGGACGCCGGATCGATGCCAGCCGCCTCAATGGCGACGGTGTTGTAGAACAGCAGCCCTGGGTCGAGGTCGTAGGGGACGCCGTAAATCCCGCCGCCGACTGTGTTCACGTCTACTTTCTGTTTGGCGATATCGTTCAGATATGGCGAGAGCACATCGCTCAAATCCCACAGATGCTCGACGTAGCCGGCCACGTACGCGTCATCGAGGAACACCCCGTCTGGCACGTCGGTGCCGGTGATCAAGGTGTTCTGCAATTTGGCGCTGATGTCCACAGCTTCGTGATGGACGACGATGTCTGGGTATTTCTCGTTGAATTTGGCGATGACCGCGTCGAAGACTTCGAAAAGGTCCCCAGACCTGTCCCAAATCGTGATCTCGCCAGAGGGTGAACTGGCATCCGGAGCCTGGAGCTTGTTGGGGTCGATCTGTTCGGATGCGGTACCGGAGGCGGATGGGTTGTCGGCGGTTATGTCTGGTCCGCAGGCGGCCAGTGACCCGGCTGCCAATGCGCAGGCGACGAGAATCGCCAGCCGGTTGATGGATATGTGTCTCATGTCGCTCCTTTGAGCTTAAAGGCCTCTTTGCCAACGTGTGCAAGACTTTATCAGCCGTTTGCCAACGATGTAAAGTAGGGTCCGTCTTCGGAGTCGCGCAAATCCTCCGGAGACACCGTAAATGAGTTGAAGGAGGCCAGGTGGCAGCCACATTGCGTGACGTCGCCCGTCGAGCTGGCGTGTCCATCCGCACCGTCTCCAATGTGGTGGCCGACTATCAGCATGTCTCCAAGTCCATGAAGGAGCGCGTCGAGCAGGCCATCGCCGAATTGCAGTACCGGCCCAACCCAGTCGCCCGCAGGCTGCGGACCGGACGGACCGGGTTGCTGGCCCTGGTCGTCCCGGAGATCGACGTTCCCTACTTCAGCAAGCTGGCCCGCGAAGTGATCCGCGCCGCCACCGCCGAGGGCTTCCACGTCATGATCGACCAGACCGGGCATGGCCGGGATCGGCGGCAATCCCTGCTGCGCGGCACCGAACGTACCCTGCTCTTCGACGGGGTGCTCTTCGCCCCGTTGGCCACAGCCGGTGACCTTGAGGGCATCGACCCCGACCGGCCGCTGGTCCTTTTGGGCGAGCACAGCTTCGACGGTCGTTTCGACCATGTGGCTATCGACAACATCCAAGCTGCCTACGACGCCACCGCCCATTTGCTAGCCCTGGGCCGACGCCGCCTGGTCGCTGTCGGAGCCCAGCCGGAAGAGGACTTCGCCACCCCCCTGCAACGAACAGAGGGCTTCACCCGAGCGCTGGCCGAGGCCGGGCTGGAAGTGACCCCGGCCCAGATTCGTCCCGCTGCCCGTTACAGCCGCGAGGACGGGTACCGGGCCACCGCCGCGCTGATCGACGCCCAGGAACGTCCGGACGCCATCTTCTGCTACTCCGACCTGTTGGCGATGGGTGCCATCCGCGCGATCTTCGACGCCGGACTGACCGTGCCCGGCGACATCGCCGTCATCGGCATCGATGACATTGACGAAGGAAGGTTCGCCCGCCCATCGCTCAGCACAGTCTCACTCGATATCGGTTACGTCGCCAGCCAAGCCGTTGCCGCGCTCTGCGCCCGGATCGACAACCCCGGCCGGGTCGCCACCGAGACTATCGCGCCGCACTCGTTGCTGCCCCGGGAGAGCACTGGCGGGCAGCAATGAGTTGCGTCGTCTGATACCGGCTACGATTCCGCGAGTCCAGCTACTCAGCCGGACGATGATGACCGCGCCGGTATGGTCGTCCGTCCGCTGACTCGTCGTTGGGACGGGGATGCTCAGGCCAGCGAGACCAGGTCTGCGTAGCTCACGTCCCAGAGGTCTTCCACTCCGTCGGGGAGGAGCAGCACTCGTTCGGGCTCCAAGGCATGCACAGCGCCCTCGTCGTGGGTGACCAGGATCACCGCGCCTTTGTAGCCTCGGATGGCTTTCAGGACTTCAGCCCGGGAGGCCGGGTCGAGGTTGTTGGTGGGCTCGTCCAGCAGTAAGACGTTCGCTGCGGAGACCACCAGCATCGCCAACGCCAACCGGGTCTTCTCCCCACCAGAGAGCACGCGGGCGGGCTTTTCCACATCGTCCCCGGTGAACAGGAAGGAGCCGAGGATGGAGCGGGCCTCAGTCTCAGTGAGGTCATCCGGCGCGGCGGTCATCATATTTTCCAGCACGCTGCGCGAGGTGTCGAGCTGTTCATGCTCTTGGGCGTAATAGCCCAATTTCAATCCGTGGCCCGGCAGCACTTCGCCAGTGTCGGGCGCTTCCAATCCGTAGAGGATCCGCAGCATCGTCGTTTTCCCAGCGCCGTTCAATCCCAGGATCACCACCCGCGAGCCACGGTCGATGGCCAGCGATACGTCGGTGAAGACTTCCAACGAGCCATAGGTCTTCGACAAGTCGGTCGCGGTGAGCGGCGTCTTCCCCACTGGCGCGGGTTTCGGGAACCTGATCTTCGCCTTCTTGTCCCCAGCCCGCTCGGCTTCCAAGCCAGACAGCAATTTCTCCGCCCGTTTGGCCATATTCGCGGCGGCGACAGCTTTGGTGGCTTTAGCCCGCATCTTGTCGGCTTGGGCCAGCAACACCTCGGCCTTCCGCTCGGCGTTGGCCCGCTCCCGCTTGCGCCGCTTCTCATCGGTCTCCCGTTGCAGCAGGTAGCGTTTCCAATCCATCGAGTACTGGTCGATGACAGCCCGGTTGGCGTCCAGATGGAAGACCTTGTTGACCGTCGTCTCCAACAGGCCGGCGTCATGGGAGATCACCAGCAGCCCGCCTGGATAGCCGCTGAGGAAACTGCGCAGCCAGATGATCGAGTCGGCATCGAGATGGTTGGTCGGCTCGTCCAGCAGCAGATTGTCCGCGCCAGCAAAAAGAATACGAGCCAATTCCACCCGTCGCCGTTGGCCGCCGGACAGCGTGCCCAACGACTGCGCCAACACTCGATCCGGCAACCCCAGATTGGCGGCTATCCGCGCCGCCTCGGCCTCCGCGCCGTACCCTCCGGCAGCAGCCAATTCAGCCTCTGCGCGAGCGTACGATTTCATCGCCTGATCGCGGTCCGCATCGTCGGTGGCCATCGCCTGCGAGTAACGCTGCAATCGGGAGATGATCGAATCCAGCCCCCGGGCGCTCAAAATCCGATTCTTGGCGAGCTGTTCGAGATTCCCAGTACGCGGATCCTGCGGCAGATAACCGATCTGCCCGGTCCGGCGCACCTGCCCGGAAGCCGGCAGCCCCTCACCAGCAAGGATCCTGGTCAGCGTAGTCTTACCAGCCCCATTGCGCCCGACCAGCCCGATCTTGTCCCCCGGCGCGATCTGAAAAGAGGCCGGATGCAACAACAGTTGAGCCCCAGCCCTGACTTCCACTTCACGCGCGACCAACACAAACCACCAGCTTACCCAATGCCATGATCGTCCCCGTAAT
>JAISCH010000359.1 GCA_031265725.1 Propionibacteriaceae bacterium | reverse complement strand
TCCAAAGTGGCCAAGACCTTCTTGCCGCGAATGTCGTAACGCCGCACCCGGTTGAGCAGCAGGGCGTCACTCATCGCCCGGAGGTAGGAATAGATGGTCTCGGTGGCTACTGAGCGGCGCTGGGACTTGAGATAGTCAGCCAATGAACTGGGAGAAATAGTCCGGCCAAGGTTCTCCAGTGCGAAGTCGACGATTGCCTCCAGGCCAGCCACGTCGCGGATGCCGGTGCGCTGGACAACATCGCGCAGCACGACGGAGTTGAAGACATCACGCAGATAACCCCAGGACTCCTCTTGACCGAGTCCGAAACGGTGCGGCAGCCCACCCCAGGAGAGATAGTCCCGCAGCGGGTCGGGAGTCTGGATGCCCCGAAGTCTGCGGAATTCAAGGGCTTCGCCATAGCTGAAAGGCCAGACTCGCAACTCCTGGTAGCGCCCGGCCAGGTACGTCGCCAGCTCACCGCTCAGCATATGGGCGTTCGAGCCGGTGATGAAGACCGAGAGATTGCCGCGTGCGCGCAGAGAATTGACCCCTTTCTCGAAACCCGGCACCTCCTGCACCTCATCCAGAAAGACGTAGTGAAGCTGGCGCGGGTCACCGACCTGGCTCATCACGAAACGATCCAAGTCCTCCGCACCAGCTATCCGCGAATAGTCAGCCAATTCGAAGTTGATCTCAATGACCCGCTCCGGCGAGGTCTTGGCCCTCAGTTCATCGGCCACCTGTCGCAGCAGCACCGACTTGCCGCACCGCCGCACCCCTGTCAGCACCTTGACCAGTTCACAGTCGTCATAAAGCGGACGCAGGCGCGACATGTATCCGTCACGCCGAAGATCTGCCAGTGAAGCATCTTCCATCACACTAGAAGAATAGCACCATCATGTAGATTTTTCTATCATGCTAGAAGAATCGTACAGTTTTACAAATTCTTCTATCACAATAGAAGAACTATACAGTAGTGAAGCATCTTCTATCACGATGGAAGCAAATCACTTAGACGGGAGCGCGTCGATCCAGCTAGCACTCGCCAGAAGCGGGCGGCTTCGGCTTCGTCTACCTGGTAGGCTGCGGAAACTCTCGGCCAGGCATCCACCGCGTCCAGCACTTCTCGCAGAATCGGCTGCCACTCCTGCGGGCCGATCCCGAGTTCTTCGGCAAGCTCTACCAAAGCTGACGACTCATGCACTGGATGCGACGCCCCACAGATCGGCGTCGCCCGCGCGCGTCCCTCCACTATGTCAGGATTGATGTCGAACGCCGCCGACAGCACCCAACCATGCTCGCCATACAGGAAGCCATGATTGCGGAAATGGTCATCGGTGTTGTGGACGGCGACGTTGAAAACCGCCCGCCGCCAAAGCTCGCGGAGTTGGCGCTTGATGCCCACCGTCTCACCCTGCTGAATGGCCTCGGCAAGGTCCAGATAATCCCCCTCTTCGCGCCCGATCACAGTCGCAGCCGACCAATACGGCACCCGGTTGCCCTCCCGGCGGTCGAAACGCTCCAACAACAGCACTGTCTCCGCGCCCGAGTCGATCAATTTGAACTCCGGCACTGTGATTCCCGCGAGCCGGGCAAGTTCGAGAGTCACTGCCTCCCAGCGGATAACATCGTGCTCGTCCTGGGTGGAACGAAACTTGGCCAGCAACTCTCGTTCGCCGTCAGACACGATGGCTTTCGGCCGCGCCCCACCGAGACTCGCGCTCCCGGCTGCCAGCAGCATCAGCGACGATGACTCGTCGTCGTCACGTTCGACTGACGCCGCCGCCCGGCGTAAATCCTCCAATTTGAGCATCGCTGGAATCGGCTCACCGGCCTTGACGAACTCGCCGCCAGGTTCAATACGGAAGCGCAGCGCCCCCATCCGGCCGCTGTCAGAGGCTCCCAGCAGCGCGTCAAGCTCCGTCATCACCCGACCGGGAAGATGGCGGCGGATCAACTTGCGGCCCCACGCGTCCGGAGCAGCGTCCCTGACGGCTCCCGGCAGCGTCGTAAGCGGCAGCGGGTGAACTGACAAGGGCAGATCTGGCGAGATTGCGAACGCGGACCGCGACGCGACATAGCCGGAGTCGTATTGAAAGACGACGCCGGTGACCTGTTCGCCGGACAGCACAACATCCATCCAGCCCACTGCGACAGTGTTGCCGTCGTTGGCTGACGAAACGTGGACGCGCTGGCTCATCGGATGCGCTTCGGGAGGAGTTGATCGGCCCGCATCCGGCCCAGGTCGGTGGAGTACGGGTCGGTGGCGTCGAGGAGTGGGTCGAGCAGGGTGAGCACCCGAGCCACGCTCAAGGCGGCACCGAGGGCGACTCCAGGGGAGCCGGACTCGATACGAGTCAGCGTGGAGGTGCTGATGCCCGCCCGTTCGGCAACGACCTCGGCAGGCAGATTTAACAGCCGTCTCATCGTGGAGAGGTTCTGCCCGATCCCATCTGTGGCCTCACGTACTGCTCGCGGCCAGGCCCGATCACTCATTGGATCAGTTTAGCAGTCAGATTTGAAGTCTCAAGCTATTTAAACTAGCAAATTGTAGGCTGAATACTCCGCGAACTCTGCACTGGTGTGCAGTCTGGGAAAGGAACTTCGCGGGGCGTCTGAGCAGGGCAGCAGCCAGGAAGCAGGCATATCGGCGCAGATGAGGTACACTTTCTAGGTCTTCCGGAGCCTCCGCGATCCAACTGTCCAATGTAGCCGCCAGTCAGGCGTGCCGCCCAAACGTTCGGGTCCACCGTGATGCGCCGCCGACTTGGCGGATGGCATCGTGCTCCACGAACAGAGATGGCGTGAAACCACCCGATGATGACTGCTGACCCCTTGACCTTGCCTGCCTGCCCCGAAACCGACGGATTCACTGACCCCTTGACTTCGGTTGACAGTGCTGAAACCGACGGATTCGCCGACCTCGGGCTGCCCGCGCATCTGCTGGACGCGATCAATGAGCTTGGCTTCGAGGTTCCGACTGAGATTCAATCCGCCGCCATACCGGCGCTGCTGAACGGCCACGACATAGTGGGGGTGGCCCAGACCGGCACCGGCAAGACGGCAGCGTTCGGGCTGCCGTTGCTGGATGCCATCGACCCAGCGGTGCGGGTGCCGCAGGCGTTGGTCCTGGCCCCGACCCGTGAATTGGCGTTGCAAGTGTCCACCGCGATAGAGACGTTCGCGCGGACCAGTCCGGGGGTGCGGATCGCCACAATCTACGGCGGCGCGCCATACGGCCCGCAGAAGCGCGACCTCGGAGCCGGGGCACAGGTGGTGGTCGGGACTCCGGGGCGTATCATCGACCATCTGGGGCGCGGCACCTTCAACCTGGACGGCCTG
>JAISCH010000344.1 GCA_031265725.1 Propionibacteriaceae bacterium | reverse complement strand
TCGGGTTGACCGCTCTTGTGGTCTCGTCTCCCCAAGTCGCCCGGTATTTGCTGGCGACCTCGCTGGGAGTGGCGGTATTCCAGGAGACGATGGTGCCGGTGTCGGTGGGTGAGGTCGAGGCCGGATAGCTGGTCGTGGCCAGGATCGAGTCGGTGAGGCCCCAGCCGATCAGGTAGTCCACGCCCATCTGCGCTTGAGTCTCGGCAGGCAGCATCGGCAGCAGCCCCGCCAGCAGACAACTGTTCATTATGGAGCCTTGCGAGTGGGAGAAGATGACGAATGGCTTGTCGGTGCGATTCAGCAGGAAGAAGCTGAAAGCGTCGAACACGTCCTGGGCGGCGGGTTGCGGCCCATCGTCCCAGAACAGCTTCATCGGATCGGGGACGGACCCCAGATGGCCTCCGTTGACCTGGCGGTACTTCGGCATCCACACATTCACCGCGAGTCCGTCGAAAACCGGTTTTACCGCGATGGCGGCGAATTCCTCGTTGCCGGCCAAGTATTCCGGATCGGAAATGTCCACATACACCGGTTTGGCCGGGTCGAAGATGAATGTCGGCGTGATGACGAATACGTCTGGCGCGTCAGCCAACCTGTCCGAAGCAGGCGCGATGAACCAAGAATTAGGGTCGGAATAATCCATAACGCCAGCCTAGCCTTGAATTCTTCGCTCACTCCTTTTCGGACCCGACTGGGATTTTGCTCACAGCGTATAAAGTTGGCAGCGACAGGCTTCTAAACCGACCAGGGAGTAGATCATGGGACTTATCAAAGCTGCGCTGGGCGCAATCGGCGGCACACTTGCCGACCAATGGATTGATTTCTTCGCAATAGACTCTTTGCCTGATGACGTGCTGGTCATCAAGGGCCAACGCTACACCGGGGGTCGCGGCTCCAACACCAAAGGCTCCGACAATGTGATCAGCAACGGTTCGGGCATCGTGGTGGCCGACGGGCAGGCGGCTGCCGTCGTGGATAACGGCGTGGTGGTCGAATTTGCCGCTGAGCCGGGCAGCTACACCTATGACCGCTCCAGCGAGCCCTCCGTTTTCGGCGCTGGCGGCTTCTCGGCCAATCTCGGCGCGGTGTTCCAGGCCGGCATCGAACGTTTCAAGCATGGCGGCGGGGTGGCTAAAGACCAGCGCGTCTATTACTTCAACACCAAGGAGATTCTGGGGAACAAGTATGGGACGCCCAACCCGGTGCCGTTCCGGGTGGTGGACCAGAATATCGGCCTGGACGTGGACATCTCGATCCGCTGCAACGGGCAGTACTCGTACCGGTTGAGCAATCCGATCCTCTTCTACCAGAACATCTCCGGCAACGTCGCAGTGGCCTACACCAGAGACCTGCTGGACTCCCAGTTGAAGACGGAGGTGCTGACCGCCTTGCAGCCAGCGTTCGCCAAGATCTCAGCGATGGGCATTCGCTACTCGGCGCTCCCGGCGCACACGATGGAGCTGTCCCAGGCGATCAACGAAGTCCTCTCTACCGGGTGGAAGGATCGCGGCATCGAGATCGGCACCTTCGGCGTCAACTCGGTGACGGCGTCCCCGGAGGACGAGCAGATGATAAAGGACCTGCAGAAGTCCGCCGTGCTGCGCGACCCGAACATGGCGGCGGCCACTATCGCTGCCGCCCAGGCCGACGCGATGCGCGCAGCGGCCAGTAACGAGGCGGGCGCGATGACTGGATTCATGGGGTTGGGTTTCGCCCAGTCCAGCGGCGGGGCCAATCCGGCGCAGTTGTTCCAGCAGGGCCAGGCATACGCGCAGGGACAGTCGGCGGTGCCGCAGAGTTCCTATCCGGTGGCCCCCGATGGCGGTTTCCCGACAGCCAATCAGGGCGCTTGGGCACCGCCTCCATTCGCGCCGCCTACCCCGGGTGCCGCCCCGATGGCTCCAGAAGCCGTCCCGCCAGCGGCAGCGCCTGCTCCGGCCCCAGTCGGGGTCTGGACCTGTCCGGCGTGCGGCAAGGCTGACAACACCGGCAAATTCTGTTCGGAGTGCGGCAGCCCGCGTCCAGCCTGATAGGTCGAGTCATGGCTTTGCTGGAATACAAGTGCCCGAATTGCGGGGGAGCGGTCAGTTTCGACGCCAACGCTCAGCAGTTGGTCTGCCCCTATTGCAATACCACTATCGATGTCGCCACGGCGCGGCAGGCCGACGCCGGACTGGCCCAGGACCAGCGTTCCGAGGCGATCGACTGGCAGTACGCGGGCACTGGGTACAGCGCCGAGGAGCAGCAGCAGTTGCGCGCGTACCTGTGCTCGTCCTGCGGGGGAGAGATCATCGCGGACGCCACCCTCGGCGCGACGGCCTGCCCCTTCTGTGACAATCCAGTGGTGATGAGCTCGCAGTTCGCTGGCACGGTGCGTCCGGACTGGGTGATCCCATTCAAGATCGACAAGAAAGCGGCTGTCGAGGCGCTGAAGCAGCACTACCTCGGGAAACGATTGTTGCCCAAGGTGTTCTCCGATGAGAACCACTTGGACGAGGTGAAAGGCGTCTATGTGCCTTTCTGGCTATTCGACACCGATCTGGCTGGTCATTACGAGTTTCACGCGACCAGCACCCGGCATTGGAGCGATTCCAGCTACGACTATGTGGAGACGAGCACTTTCCAGGCCATGCGCGAGGGGAATATGGAGTTTCGCGGCGTCCCGGCCGATGGCTCGTCCCGGATGGACGACACCTTGATGGAGGCTATCGAGCCGTACGACTATTCGGGCCTGGTCGCTTTCCAGACGGCGTATCTGGCTGGCTACCTGGCCAATAAATTCGATGTGGAACCGGCAGCGATGCTGCCCAGAGTGGACCAGCGGCTCGCCAAGAGCCTGACCGAGTCCGTGTCAGACACCTTGCGCAAATACGACAGCTTCTCGCTGGTCTCCGAGCGCGGCGGCGTCACCAATCGGGTGGTCCACTACGGGCTGTTACCGGTCTGGCTGCTCAACACGAGTTGGAACGGCCAGCGCTACGTCTTCGCCATGAACGGGCAGACCGGGAAGATGGTCGGTGACCTGCCTTTGGACGTGGCCGCGTTCTGGCGCTGGGTGATCCTGCTCTTTGTGCTGGTCGCCGGGGTGGTCGCTGGCGCGTTCCTCGGCTGGGGGATGGTGGGTTGAGATGAGAGCCGTGCATTCTAGATTGTTGAACGGCGGTGGCCGGGCGGTGGCGGTGCTCGCCCTGCTCTGCTGGCTGATGCTCGCTCTCGCCCCGGTGGCGCGGGCTGACGTGAACCGGGTCTTCGATGAGTACGACCTGCTCACCGCTGCCGAAGAGGCCGAACTCAATGCCCGGCTCTCCGACATCAGCTC
>JAISCH010000324.1 GCA_031265725.1 Propionibacteriaceae bacterium | reverse complement strand
CTGTCTGCTCCATGCAGACCTGGCCCGTATGAGTGACACCTAGGCTGCTGGCAGTTGGGAAACTCAGGACGCTTCCCATCAGAGATTTTAGGAGCAGCCATGAAGCTCACGATGACACTGCGGATGGCGCTTGCTGCTGGTATGGCTTTCGCGTTGACGGCTTGCGCCGTTCCCGGTGCGAGCGTGATCTCAATGAAGGACTACACCGGAAACTCGCCCAACGGCACCCTAGGCACAGTGAAGTACATTGCGGCTCGGCCCAACCACAAAGGGTTGGAGATCAAGGTGGACATCACCGGCTTCGGCGATTTCGCTGGCATCGATAACAGCGAGGTTCAAGCTGTGGCGAAGAAGCTCGTCGGCTACATTTCGGTGGTCAATGATTCTGGATATTCCGAGAAGCAATATTTCTACCTCTATTACGGCAAACGGTTCCAGCCGGGCAACAGTTGCCCGTTGACGCTGTACTACATGATTGACTCGGCCCAACTCGGCCAGAATCTGCGCTTCGTCTTCGACTACACCAAGCCCGACGGTACCCGCATTCTGCTGGAAGAATCCGTCAACGTGTTCGAGTAACGACGACTTGCCAGTCGTCACCGGCACGTTTAGCGGTGGCGGCTAGCGAAGCCCGGAGGCGGCTACGAAGACTATGCCGTCTCCGTTGATGCTGGCGTCTAATTCTTCTGCGGATAGGAAGACGGACTGGCCTTGGCGCAAGGGCATCGAATCGCCGCTGGTGATGGTTACTTGGCCGGAGATTACTAGGGCGATACGCGCTGAACGGCTTCCGGGGAGGCGGATCGTCGCTAGGTCGGGGCTGATCCGGACTCGCCAGACGTCGAATTCGGGGCAGGGGGTCTTGTAACGGTCCACGCCGGGGCGGTTCTCGACTGGCAGGGTTAGTTGGGGCTGCTGCGGGGCGAAGTCCACCACGCTGACCAATTCGTGCACGTCGATGTGCTTCGGGGTCAACCCGCCTCGGATCACGTTGTCGGAGGTGGCCATCACTTCGATCCCGGTACCGCGCAGATGGGCGTGCATCTGGCCGGGGGCGACGTAGAACGCCTCTCCGGGTTGCAGGGTCACCCGGTTGAGCAGTAGCGCCGCCAGGATGCCCCGGTCGCCGGGGAAGACATTGTCGAGTTCCACCGCCGTACGAGCGAAGTCGCCGACTGGACCCTCGTCGTTGGAATGCTTCATGGCCGCTGCGGCTGCCACATCGACCAAGTGTCTGCGTTCCCCCTCCAGGCTCAGCGCGTCGAGAAAGACTTGGGCCAGGGCGGCAGCGCCTTTGCGCTCGGTGAGCGGGCGGATGACGGACGACAATTCGTCGGCGACGCCCAGACCGGCGAAGAGTTCAGCGGTGGCCTGCGGCTCGCGGAAGCCGTTCAGCGACTCGAAAGTGTCCAGCGCGATGAGGATTTCCGGCTTCGGCCAGTCATCGGTGTAAACCCTTTCCGGGGACGCCAGGTCGATCCCGGCGGCATTCTCACGGGCGAAACCGGCCTCGGCCTGCTCCCGATTCGGGTGCGCCTGCAAGGAAAGCGCATGGCGCGCGGACAGCACTTTGAGCAGGAAGGGCAATTGCGGCCCGTAAGCGTCGGCAGTGGCTTGCCCCAGCCATTGCGGATGCCGCTTGACCAGATCGTCCAACCCGCCTTGGGGAGTGCTGGCCGGAGATAGCGCATGCGCTCCCAACCAGTATTCGGCAAGTGGCTCACCATCGGGTTCGCAATCCAGCAATTCGAAGATGGCGTCTCGCGTGCCCCAGACGTATCGCTGAACAGTGCCGTTCAGTAACTGCATGGATGCCCTCCCTCAGCGTCAAGCAAGTTTATCGAAAAGCCGCAGCAGCCACCATGCTTTGTTGGAAAACAGGACTCGGCCCATTCGGCAAAGTTTCAGCTACCCTATGAGATCGCGCCATTAGCTCGCTTAACCAGCGACCTATTGGGCAACCCTTATGGCCTGATCAGAAAATGTCGACATGGTGACGAATCACATGGTTGTGATTTAGAATGGGGGCTATGGCTGAAGCTGCGCTCTACATGGCGACCCTGACTGAACAGGAACGAGGCGTCCTCGACTTTGAGAAGTCCTGGTGGTCGTTACCGGGGGCGAAAGAGACTGAGATCAGAGAACGCTTCGGCATCTCTGCCACCCGTTACTACCAAATGCTCAACTCCCTCATTGATGACGACGCCGCCCTCGCCTACGACCCGCTGCTGGTGAAGCGGTTGCGCCGGTTGCGCAGCGCGCGGCAGAAGGAACGCACCGCGAAGCGGCTGGGCATCCAGATCAGGGTGTAGCCGGGTGATCCCTGGGTACTGGGTGGTCCCTGGTGGTGCGGGCTGTGCCGCGCTCAGCCACTGACCAGTTTCGAGTTCATAGGGTTCATCGTGTCCAGCGCAGGAGACGCTGCTGGATCAACGTCCGGGATTGCCGCTCAGGATCGTATCGGCAAAATTCGTCGCCACTTTCTCGACCTGCTCCCAATCGGTGTACTCGATCGTCTGGCTGGGGTCGGTCGGGCCGTCGGTGATCCGCATGATGAACTGGATGACCAGCCGGTCGAAGATGTTGTACTGCGGATACAGCAATGACCCCGCGACGACGGCGACCGATCCCTTCCATCCGCTCTTGGCCAGGAACTTCCTGGTGTAGGAATGCTCCTGCGGATCGCGCTTCTCCGGTTTCCGCGCGGTCAGCGACACAGTGACCAGTTGGGTGGGATGGTTCTCCAACCAGGTGCGGTTCCGCTCCAGCAGGCGGTAGGCGTTCCGGTCGAAATGGCCATAGCGCACCGATGTCACCAACAGCAACGCGCTATGTGTGGACGGGTCCGGCGCGGTCTTAGGTGTGAGCGGGACCAAATCGCTCGGCAACCCCTTCTCCGTCAGCGTCGCCCGCATCGCCGACGCGATCTTCTCACTCTGCCCGAAACGTCCCCCGTAGACGATCAGCACCCGGTCGTCACCCATCCGCATCTCCCGATGTCCTAGCTCCGTAAATTTCAGCCCCTTGCACTCTACCCAAACGGGCGAAAGTTGTTCACTTCACGGCAGTTCCAGTAGCCTCAAAACTGAAGGCGTGCGTGCCCAGCCGCACCGGGGAGGGATCACAGTGAAGCTCAGCATCACCACCAAAGACCTCATCAACGTCGGTATCTTCACCGTCCTGTACCTCGTCGTGGTGGGCGTGTTCGGGCAGCTCGGCGCGTTGATCCCCATCCTGCAAGTGCTGGGGCCGTTCTACATCCCGGTGCTCGCCGGGGTCGTCTTCATGCTCTTCCTGACCAGGGTGAACAAATTCGGCCTGGTCACTCTGCTGGGCATCCTGGTGAGCCTGTTGGTGCTGGCCACCGGGCAGTCGTACTGGGTCGCCGTGCTGGCTGTCTTCCTCTCCCCGCTGGCTGATCTCATCTTCAAACTGGGCGGGTACAAGCGTTGGGCGAATACGGTGCTGGGCTACCTGGTCTTCTCGCAGATGCTGATCGGCACGGTCGTCCCGCTCTTCTTCGCCAGGGAATCGTTCCTGGCCAAGATCGGCAGCCGCCATGACGCGGCCTGGGTGCGGGCGTTGGTGGACCTCACACCGAATTGGATGTTCGCGGTCATGATCGGGGAGCTTGCCCTGGGCGCTGTGGTCGGGGCCTATGTGGGACGAGCGCTGTTGCGCAAGCATTTCGAACGGGCGGGCATAGTTTGATCCCCCCATCGGGCAGCTCGCTGCGGCCATCCCAGGAGACCTCCGAGCTAGGGTCGGACGGCTGGTGAAGACTCCAAGTCCGGCTACTTCGCTGGGATTCCGAGAAGGCAGAATTCGGCTCATGCGGCAAAGTCTCAGACAGCCAGGGGGCTAGCGATGGCGCGGGAGCTTTTCCGTCTCGATCCGCGTACGACGCTGCTGTTGGTGGCGGTGCTGAACGTGGTGATGTTCTCCGCTGGTTTCGCCGCCGGGGCCGGGGTGGCCAGAATGATCTTCATGACGATCCCGACTGTCTTGGCTGTCGGGCTGGGACGCTGGCTAGCCGCCTTGGGCTATACGACGCTGGTCTGGCTCGCCTTCAGCTTCGAGACCTGGTCACTGGACGTTTGGTGGCTGGGCGGGCTGAATCTCATCCTCGCCGGTCTGGCCAGTCTGGTGGCGCGCTTGGCACCCGGAATTTTCATGGCCTATATCGCCGTGATCAGCATCCGGGTCGGCGAGTTGATGGCCGGATTGGCGGCCATCCATCTACCCCGGTTGGTGATCATTCCCGCTGCCGTCATTTTGCGTTTCCTGCCCACGGTCCGGGAGGAGTCGGCCAGTGTCCAGACCGCGATGAGCGCGCGCGGACTGTCCTTGACGCGGGTGGGTCCGCTGGCGTGGCTGGAATACCGGCTGATCCCGCTGATCATGTCCACTTTGCGCTGCGGCGAGGAGTTGAGCCAAGCCGCGCTCACCCGGGGATTGGGACGGCCGGTGCGAACGCATCGCATCGCCCGGATCGGAATGCGGCCAGTCGACGTGCTGACTCTTGGCGCGATGGTGACCGGGATCGGGGTTTGGATTGTCGGATAGCGCGGTACGGCTCAGCGGCGTCAGCTTCAGCTACAGCGGCGTCGAGAGCGATTCGTTGGCCAAGCTGGAGCTGTCGCTGCGTCCAGGCGAGTTCGTGGTGCTCGCCGGGCCGTCCGGCTCCGGTAAAACCACGTTGACCAGGCTGATCAACGGCCTGATCCCGCATTACTATGAGGGATCGCTCTTAGGGCAGGTCGTAGTCGACGGCATCGACCCCAGTGCGAACGCGCTGTGGCGGCTCCCGGTCGGGTCGGTGTTCCAGAACCCGCGCGCCCAATTCTTCACTACTGACACCACCAGCGAGATCGCCTTCGGGGTGGAGAACCTGGGGCTTCCCACTGCGGAGATTCTGAGCCGGGTCGAGGAGGCGATCAGCGCGATGGGCTTGGCGGATTTGCGGGACCGTTCGGTGTTCGCCCTCTCCGGCGGGGAGAAACAGCGGGTGGCTTGCGCCTCGGTGGCCGCCGTGCGACCAGCGATCTATGTCTTGGACGAGCCGTCGGCAAACCTGGACCTGGAATCGACCCGGCAGTTACGCGAGATCATGGCGGGTTGGAAAGCTGGCGGCGCGACGGTGGTCGTGGCTGAGCACCGGCTGGGATTCCTGCGCGACTTGGCCGACCGGGTGCTGCTTTTCGCGGACGGGCAATTGCGGACGGAGTTCAGTGGGGCCGATTTCCGCTCATTGAATGACGAGCAATTGCACCAGTTGGGTTTGCGGAGCGCCTGGGGCGAGACGATGACCGCGACCCAGGGTCCGCCTGGTGGAGACTGCTTCGAGATCACCGGCCTGCGCTGCCGCCATCGCAGCACCCATGCGCCCGGACTGTCGGCCCCCAGACCAGAAGACGCGGTCCATGTCGATCATCTGCGGATCCCCAAGGGCAAGGTGACCGTGCTCGTCGGCGCCAATGGCTCCGGAAAGACGACTCTCGCCACCTGGCTGGGCGGGTTGCGCCGCGATCGGGAGGGTCGGCTCAACGACGGACGGCGCAACTGGAATACGGCCGAGCGGCGGCGACGGGTTTTCCTGGTCCTGCAGGATGTGAACCACCAACTCTTCACCGAGTCGGTGGCTGAGGAGATCGCCCTGTCAGCGCGCCTGGCCGGTCCCACCGGCCTGCCAATACTTAGCGAGGCGGAGATCATGGAGCGGCTCGATCTCGTCGCTGTCGCGGATCGCCATCCGATGTCGCTGTCCACCGGCCAGAAGCAACGGGTCGCGGTCGCCACCGCACTGGCGAGCGGCAGGGAAGTCGTCGTCTTGGATGAGCCGACCGCCGGACTCGACCTGCACCACATGAACGCTGTCGCGGACGCCTTGCGCGTGCTGGCTGACAGCGGACGGACGGTGCTGGTCGCCACCCACGACATAGAACTGGTGGCAGCCTGCGCCGACCTGGTCATTCGCCTCGACCATGGGATATTGACGCCGGTTTGACAGTCGTCCAGCCCAGTGCCGAGCCTGCGTCGAAGCCAGCCGACGACACGGTATTGCCGAGACTACGGTTTGACAACCGGTCCAGCCCAGCGCTGAACGCTCATCGGCTGGCGCGATCTCTCACTCGGCAGTGGCTTTATTGCTTCCCCGGTTCTGCCAGAAATAGACGGCCACCATTCCCACCAGGATCGCCACTGACAGCCAGAGCAGATACTTGCTGTACTCCTCCATCAGCATGACCGCTGGCTCACCGATCAGATAGCCGAGGGCGAGATAGCCAGAAGTGGTGCAGAACGCGCCGATCAAGCTGACCGTGAAGAATTTCCGGAACGTGGTCCCGGCCGATCCCAGCACAACGAGCACGACTCCGCGCGGAAAGATCGGCAAGGCCGCCAGCAGCAGAGCGGGAATCTCGTACTTCCGGGCGAAACGCTCGGCCCGTTCATTGCGTCTGCGGACCCGCTCCGACTTGCCCGACCAGACCTCGATCATGTTCCGGCCCCACAATTTGCCCGCCCACCAATAGATCCAGTCGAATTTGATAGTCCCGAAAGTGCCGATGACAAGCACGAACGGCCACCAGGAATCCCCCACGGCGGCAAGCGCCCCAGACATTATCTGCCCGGTGTAATGGCCCATCGCCCCGAACACCTGTGGCGCGAGGGCGAGCAACGTCGGACGCAGCGGCATGATGACCAAAGCATAAATCCCCACTGCAGTGAGCCAAGCGAAGCAAGTCAGATCAGCTTTGGTCGGTTTGTGCCGCCAAGGCAGCGATGGATCATCCCACCACTCTTGCTCAACATGATCTGGAACTTGTTCGGCCACAACAAAGAGCCTACCGGATGGGGGATATGCCCCAAAAAGTGTCCTCCCTCCGCTGAC
>JAISCH010000225.1 GCA_031265725.1 Propionibacteriaceae bacterium | reverse complement strand
CACCGTTAGTCATGATCGCCCGGTGCTGAGAGCCGGGGAGTTCGACCTCTCCACTCGGGACGAGGCGGCCAGCAGCCACCTTGAACTGAGCAAACGAACCGACTCCACGATTGGCCACGATCACGTTGTCCCGCCAGACGGTTATGCCAGACGGCTGCCCACCGGATGAGGCGGTGGCGGGTTTCGTGTCCAGCACCCGGGCCGCAGAACCGTTGAATTCGATCAGCGCCAACTGACTGCTCAATTCACCGACCAGGACTAGCAGGTTCCGTCCAACCGAGACGAGATGACGAGGGCCGAAACCGGCTGGGAGCCGCAATCTGGCCCGAGTCGTTCCATCGGCGGCCAACTCCCACAGCGAGTCAGCGCCAAGATCGACTGCCAGCATTCGAGTGTCGCGGAAATAAGCCGCATGGGCGTGCGACCGGTCTTGCCGGTCAGCGACCGGCCCGCTGCCAGCCAATTGCCAAGCGCCGAGCACGTCCGCGATCATCCCTGCTTCGGTCAGCTTCCAGACCGAGACGGTCCCGTCGAGGTAGTTGCTTGCCGCAAGTCGGGTCGCGCCGCGATTCAGGGCGATATGGCACGGCAGTGATCCGTTTGACGATAGCCGCTGCTGTTCCTGCAGCGAACCATCTTCGGCCATTCCCACGGTGACGATGCCGCCCGGCTCAGTCTCCTGGGTGGCGTACAGCAACGGTCGACTCGGATGGGCTACCACCCAGGATGGGCTGACCAGTTCTTTCGCGCTTACCCGCTCCAGCGCACCGCCAACGCCGCGCCAGATGACGAGTTCGGAGCGTTGGCCGTCGTGCGCGTCAGAGCCGCTGTAATACAGTCTCACTGGCTAAGCCCATAGCGGAGCAGGGCGAGGCTGTAGCCGCCGTCCACCAGGAGACGGGTGCCGGTGAGGTAACTTGAGCAGCTTGATGCCAGGAACAGCAGCGGTGCGGCCAAATCCGCAGGCACTCCGACCCGGCCCAGTGGAATCCAATCGTTGAAATTCTCCCGGCCCATCTGCTCGATCACTTCCCGATTCATGTCTGTTTCAATCGCACCGGGGGCGATTGAATTCACCCGAATCCGCTGCGGGGCGAGTTCGAGAGCCATCGTGCGGGTGGCCGCTTCCAGCGCCGCCTTGGACGCGACGTAAGCGACATTGCCGGCATAGGGCACGGCATCGTGAATGCTGGTGATGTTGATGACCGATGGTGCGGACGCCCGGCGCAACAGCGGCAAGAGCGCCTGAGTGAGTAGCAGCGATGCCGCCAAATTGACGTTCAGGGTCCGGGCCAGGGCTGACTGGTCGAGGTTTTCCAGCCGATTCGGAGCCTCGAACCCGGCATTGTTAACCAGGAGGTCCAGCACTTCCGTCTTGGCGCGCACCGCATTGGCGAGGCTTTCGCAACCTGCGGAGTCTGACAGGTCCGCGTAGATCGTCTCCTTGTCCGCAAGCCCTTCGGGGTGCGCGCCCGTTCCGTGGCGCAGGACGCGCATGCCCGCGTCTTCAAGCGCATTCGCCAGTCCGGCGCCGATTCCCCGCGTGCTGCCGGTGACCAGCGCGATCTTCCCGGCCAAGTCAGTGAAAATGGGGACGTTCATAGTACGCCGTAAGTCCGGAAGGCGTCGGTGGATGTCATGCCAGCATCGATCGCCGCACGGACTGAATTCTCCGTGCGCGCCTTTGTCAGCGCGAGTCCGACAACCTCATCCGCCACTGCGGACGGAATGACCAAGACGCCGTCCATGTCTCCGAAAATGAGGTCGCCGGGCGCAATCTCGACGTCACCGATCCGGATCGGGCAGCGGAAGTCAATCACCGAGGCCCGCACGCCGGCATCCTGGGCGTATGCGCCCCGGCTGAAGACGGGGAAGTCTTGCCGCAGAATTCGCGGCGTGTCACGGTGATACCCATCGACGACTGCGCCAACAGCGCCGCGTTTCTTGGCGGTCGCGGTCAGGATTTCCCCCCAAGCCGAACAGGGCAGCGTCGCATTCTGTGCCACGTAGACCTCTCCGGGTTCCAGTTGGTCCAGGGCCTCGGTCAGCCGGCCGAATGGACGGGCTTGCGGGCCGGTTACATCAGCGATGAGCACTGGCATCGCGCGTCCGACCACTCGCATCTGCGCTGTCATGCCATGAATCGATGGCGGCAGGAATTGCCGCCGGAAGCCGAGTTGGTCGAGGATATCACCGACCACCGGCGTATACAGTTCCGCGCGAATCGCGGCGCAGGCTTCGTCCGTGCTCTCTGCTGTCATCCTTAACATCGAACCTCCTAAGTGATCAGCTTAGCAGATAAGTTATCAAGTGGCAGGGTAGCCAGTGGTGTAATGATGCTTTTCGACCCGGCCAGTGTGAACCGAAGAAAAAAGCCTCATTCCGTGGCGAGCGAAAACTAGAGCTTACCCATTCTTGCTCAACTTGATATGAACTTGCTAAGACCTGTCATCAATTAGCAAGTATTAGCAAGTAGTTATCAAGTAGAGTCACTGTCATGAACCAGAACGAAGTTGTCGACCTGATCGCCTCTCTTCGCCGTCTTGGTGGTGAGTCGGAGTCCGTTGAAGCTAAGAAGGCATTGGGAGGTCTGCCGGACTCGGTGCGCGAGACGCTTTCAGCTTTCTCGAACACCGATGGAGGAATCGTTCTACTGGGCGTCGATGAGGATAGTGGCTTCTCGATCGTTGACTTGAAATCACCTACCGCGTTGCAGAACGAGTTGGCCAGGATGGCCCGAGACGACATGACCCCTCCGCTGTCCTTCCCGGTAGATGTTGTGGAAGTCGAAGGCAAGTCGGTAGTTGTCGCCGAAGTGCCACCCGCCCCAAACCACCAACGCCCGGTCTACGTAACGGCCAAGGGCGTCACCACCGGCTCGTATTTGCGCTCCGGCGATGGTGATCGGCGCTTGAGCCAAGATGAGATCGGCCTGCTCTATGCCGCCAAGACACAACCTCGCTTCGACTTGGAACCAGTGCCTGACAGCAGCCTGGCCGATCTCGATCACGACTCCCTATCCCAGACATTGCAGCGCGTCCGCGACTACGTGTCAAGCTTCCGAAACCTGCCAGAAGTCGAAGCACTTCACCGGCTGCTCATCTTGGCCGAGAATCGCGCGGACTCACCCCTCACTCTTGCCGGGCTGCTGGTGTTTGGCGAGTATCCCCAGCAATTCTTCCCGCAACTCATGGTGTCTGTCGTGGCCAGCGATGGCGACTTCACTCAAACAAGATTCGGGGACAACGCAGCGATCCGAGGGGCAATACCTCGCCTGGTTGATGACGCACTTGTCATAATACGACGGAATGTGCGCATGGCGGCAGTAATGACGGATCGTGGCCGTATCGACCGCCCTGACTTCCCGCTTGACGCCGCCCGCGAGGCTATTGTGAACGCGCTGTTGCACCGCGACTACTCGCCGATCACCCGAGGCACCCAGGTCCAAGTCGAAATCACTCCGACCGAGATCAGCATCCGCAGCCCCGGTGGACTCTATGGGATCAGTGTGGACGAGTTGGGCTTCACTCCAATCACATCGTCGCGGAACAGCGCCTTAGCGTCGCTGTTGCCAGATGCGTTCCTGCCTGCCAGCCGCGAGGTGGTGGCTGAGAATCGGGCCGCTGGCATACCGGCAATGATGCGCTTGGCCAGAGAATGGGGCTTGCCTAGACCGAGGTTCCACGACTCTCCAGCGAGTTTCTTGGTGCGGATGCCGAGGACTCCGCTGCTCACTCCGGCAGTTCAAGTGTGGATACAGAGCCTCGGTCTCAACCTGACGACTCCAGAACAAGAGATGGCGGTTGCGATGCTCCGCGTGGAACCCGTAACGAGTGTCGATTTTCGCCTCCAGATGGGCATTGATGCACATACCGCGTCCAGTACCTTGCATGACCTAGTAACTCAGGGCGTGGCGATCCCTAAGGTCAGCAGACGCGGCGCGCAATACGTTCTTGCCTCCGAATTTGGCAAGGTAGAACCCGTGCTGACGCCGCAACCCGCGCGGATGAGCATTGATGATGTGCTACAAGCCAACGGCTGGATAACGTCGTCGGAACTCAGTGCCGCAACCGGCTTGGCTCGGCCAACGGTCACGTTGCAACTGCGCCAACTCCTGACTGACGGCAAGGTTGAAGCAGAGGGACGGCCAAGAAGCCCCAAACGTCGCTACCACTGGATTGGATGACAGCAACCTGCTTCGTAACCATATTTCCCAACTGGTATCGCATAACGACCCACAGTGGAGCCACCTAAGGGAATTGACACGGATTCGCTGGGCTAATCCGTACGCCTCAGCTCTCTCCGATCGCTTCAGCACGCTTCTCCGATCGACAGCCCATCGGGGCTGTCTTACGGTAGTCGCGCCCTCACGGGTTCAATTCCCTTAGCTGTCTCCTGACGGAGCCACCTAAGGGAATTGAACCCTTGACCTGCTCATTACGAGTGAGCCGCTCTGCCGACTGAGCTAAGGTGGCCGGTTGCGCGTAACACTATAGGCTATGCGGACAATCTCGGGAAACTCACCCGGCGGTGAGAGTTGGCTCGATCAGGGTTTGGAACGGGCGTTAACGCAGTGCGCGCCGGAAGAAGAGTAGCGCTTCGCTGGACATCTCCCGTCCGCCCATAGCGACTCGGTCCAACTCCCAGCCAGCAGCGACGTAGAGATTGACCAACTGGGTCAGTTCATTGTGTACCTGGGCCTGCTGGATCGGACTCAACAGCCCCGGCATGGGCTTGATGGCGGTGATGGCCGCGCCAGTGTTGTGTTCGACGTGGTCGAAGGAGACCACCTGGTATTCGTACATGCGCCCAGCCTACCGGTCGCGCCCAGCCGCCATGATGGCAAGGGTTGACTTCTCGGCGGCGAGATTTGCGGTGACTATGCGCCAGCCTACGACGGCAAGCACGGCTGCCAGCGCGGCGACGATGAGTTCAACAGACACGATGTCCAGCATTCCGATTTGAAGAAGCACGGCGGGTACGTCGATCAGTGCATGAACGACGATGGCGACCGGGTATAGCCACCACTTGCCTTGCTGGGTGGCGGCCACCCAGACCAGTACGGACAGGGTGAGTTGGATGACTATGGCGAAGACACGTTCGACTCCGCCCAGTAATAAGCTGCTCAAGTCGAACTGGGCCAATAAATCGGTGACGACAGGCGGCAGCGCTGGCCCGGATCCCGTGTTGATCATCACCGCCAGTGCCAGATAGGCGACCATGTTCAGGCCAACCAGCAGTATCGCCTCGATGCCGCCGTGGCCGATGCCGTAGGAAATCGCGGTGCGCACCCCCTGATAACGCTTGCGGAGCAATTTGAAGGCGACGAACCGGCCAGTCTCCTCAAATATTCCAGCGGCGAGCACGGCATACGTGGCGTAAAACGCCGGATTGGTTTTGATCAATGCGATTGAGCCATCGGCGGCGGGCTGCAGCACGAAAGTATGGAGCGTGTGCTCCAGCACCAGCACCATGACGATGAATACGCCAGCACCCACCAGGGTCGGGATGAATTTGAGCTCAAGCCTGCGGCGTAACACCAAGTAGATCGCAATCGGCAGCCCAATTGCGACCACAGCGGCAAAAACCATGCCCGCCATTACCGTGATGGAGACCATGCAGCGACCATACCACCGACCGTAGCTGCTGGGTTGGGATGGCCAACAGCTTCCAGGGGTGTGAAAGCGAAACTGATCGTTCAGAACAGCTCGGTGTACTCGGCCAGCAGGGAGTAGCCGACGAAGACGGTTATGTCCATCAATGTGTGGGCCACCACCAGGGGGCCGACCCGGCGCGTCTTCAGATAGATCATGCCGAAGAGCACCCCCATAGCGACATTGCCGATGAAACCGCCGAAGCCCTGATAGAGGTGGTAGCTGCCGCGAATCAGGGCGCTGACCAGGACAATCACCCAGACGCGCCAACGCAGGGCGGTGGCTTTGGCGAAGAAGAAGCCGATCATGACGACTTCTTCCAGGATGCCGTTCATCGCCGCCGCCAGGATGAGCACCGGAATCGTCCACCAATTCGCCGTCAGATTCGCTGGTGCGACATTGGTGTTTATCCCCAATGCCCGTGCGGAGAAATAGAGCACCAGACCCGGGACGCCGATCCCGGCAGCTATGCCCACGCCCAGCAAGATGTCAAAGCGCGGACGTTTCAAGTCGAATCCGATCCGCTGCTGGCTCAGCTTCAGGAAATAGAGCGCGAGCAGGGCGGGGACCAGTGGAAAGACGAGATTCGCCAGTTGGTAGCTGAGGTCCAGCCAGGGGCGATCCGGGGTGGCCGATTGATTCATCGACGTGGTTTGCTCATTGAGCGGAGTGCCGATCGTCATCCGGTTGATGATCGCCAGGATCGAGTAGACCGCCGATTCTCCCAAAGACACGCCCAATACCAGCATGATCTCCCAGCCTGGACGCCGCCTGCTATCGGCCGTCGTCTGGTCCGTCGTGCCGAGCGGCCCAACGGATTCAATCGGTTCACCAGTCATTGCGAGTCCATTCCCAGATGTTTCCTTGCGAAGGCCAGACACTCAGCCAATGCTCTCTCGCGGTCGGCGCGACTGGCCGCTTCGCGCAATTGCACTTCCAGCACCACGTCACCATTGAATCCGTTCCGGGCGATCTCGGCCAAGACTTCATCCGCCTGCTGATTCCCGGTTCCGGGCAGCAGATGTTCGTCGGTGGGCTGTCCGCTGCCATCGGTGAGATGTACGTGACGCAGGCGCGGACCCCAGCGCCGTACCAGCTCCAAAGCGGACTGCTGGGCGGTGGAGGCATGGGAGAGGTCCAGCGTCAGATGGCCGTAGTCGAAATCGGTGGGATCCCAGTGTGGCGCGTACGCCCGTCCCGCGATGCCCAGTGGGCCGCGCCAGGGATACATATTCTCCACGGTGATAACGATCGGCTTCGACTGGCTGTCCAACCCGGCTTGCAGCTCAGTGATGCCGGGCAGGAAATCGGTCGCGTAGGAGCCTTGCCAACGGAAAGGCGGGTGAACCACCACCGTGCTGGCCCCCAGGCGCTCAGCGGCCGCCACAGCGGTTCTCAGCTTCTCCCAGGGGTCAGTTCCCCAGACCGTTGCCGTGGCCAGCAGACAGGGCGCGTGGATAGCGATTATCGGCAACTCGTAGTATTCACTGGTTCGTTTCAGCGATTCGACGTCTGCGGAGACTTTATCCACGCCGACCATCACTTCAATGCCGCCGTAGCCCAATTTCTTCGCGTACTCGAATGCCGCGCCAGTTGATTCCGGGTAAACCGAGGACGTGGAGAGGCCGATCACTGTCTGCCGATCATTCCAAAGCACGCTTCCATCTTATGAGAACACACCAGGGTTAGATTTGGTCAGCAGCCACTCGATTAGCACTTCGCAACTTTCCCAAGCAGAATGGGATCATGCATGTCGATCATTTGACCTTCGCAGTGGGAGCGAGTGGGTTGAAAGCCGAAGCCGATCGGCTCGGCAAACTGCTTGGGGCGAAGTTTCGTGATGGCGGATTCCATCCTCGCTTCGGCACGCGCAACCGGATTCTCGAACTGGCTGACGACCGCTATGTGGAAGTCGTCGAGGTTTTAGAGCATCCGGTGGCGGACAAGGCCCCTTATGGCCAGGCTGTCCGGGCGCGTTCCGAATTGGGCGGCGGATGGATGGGTTGGGCCATTTCGGTGCCCGATCTGTCTCCGTTCGAGTCCCGGTTGAAGCGTGAGGCCGTCCTAGGGTCACGTAAATTCCCCGATGGCCGCTTGTTGGAATGGCACCAAATTGGGATCAAGGGGCTGCTCAGCGATCCACAGTTGCCTTTCTTCCTCAAGTGGGATTCAGACCAGGAAGTATTGCCCAGCGCGCTGAATGGCACTATCGAATTGGCCGGTATAGAGATCGGCGGTGAACGCAAGCGTGTCGAGGAGTGGCTGGGTGAGAAACTGGGCGACGTCTTCGACGGAGTCAATCTCAATTTCACCAGTGAGAACGGCCAACCCGGCATCCAAGCCGTCATCTTCCGGACCAAAAAAGGTTTGGTGCGCGTCTGAGGCTTGGTCCACAATGTGGATCGGCTGACGGGTCTCGCGTGAGGTGTCTGGCAAGCCGTGCCCTGTGCGGTCTGCACTCTATGCGGTCTCCAACAACTCCAGCTTGGGTTTGCTGCGCAGGCCGAGCAATGCCAAGGCCTGAGTGAGCGTGCCGACTTCGATCACCTCCAATCCGGGGATTCTAGCCTGGCTGCCGATGGGCACCAGAGCCAAACTCGCTCCCAGCCGGGCTGCCTCGCCAAGGCGTCGTTCCACGCCCGGAGCGCGCCTGATCTCTCCGGAGAGACCGACTTCGCCAAAGGCGATGACCGGCCGGGGGAATGATTTGTCGGCGGCGGCTGCGGCGACCGCGAGGGCCAGCGCCAGATCGACGGCCGGGTCGCAAGTCCTGGCACCGCCGATAGTGGAGACGTAGACCTCTTTATTGCCCAACTTGAGCTTTGCCCGCCGGGAGAGGACGGCCAGCAGCATCGCCAAACGCCCGGAATCGACCCCGTTTGCGACCCGTTTCGGATTGTTGGCGGCACTGGCAGCCACCAACGCCTGAATCTCCGTCAGCAGGGGACGACGGCCTTCCAGGCACACAGTGAGGCAGGAGCCACAGGCTGGCTCCTCATGATGGGCGACGAACAGCCCGGACGGGTCTTTCACCTCGACTATCCCGGCTTCAGTCAGCTCGAAACAGCCGATCTCGTCAGCGGGTCCGAAACGATTCTTGCTGGCCCGCACCATCCGCAATTCCGAATTCTTGTCCCCTTCGAAAGTGAGCACCACATCGACTAGATGCTCAAGGGTGCGGGGGCCAGCCACCACTCCGTCCTTAGTGACATGGCCAACCAGCAGCACAGCCAGATCGCGCTGCTTGGCGACCCTTGCCACCGCCTGCGCGACTTCCTTCACCTGGCTCACCCCGCCCGGCACGCCATCGGTTCCGGGCACGCTCACCGTTTGCACTGAATCCAGCACCAGCAAGCTGGGGGATTGCTCCTCGATATGGCCGAGCACTGCGCCAAGATCAGTCTCCGCCGCCAGATACAGCCCGTCCGTCACCGCCCCAATGCGCTGTGCCCGGCGACGCACCTGGGCGGCTGACTCCTCAGCGCTGATGTATAGCGTCTTCTGGCCACCAGCCGCCCACTTGCTAGCGACTTCAAGCAGCAGAGTGGATTTGCCCACTCCTGGCTCGCCCGCCAAAAGGACCACGCCGCCAGGCGTCAACCCACTGCCCAGCACCCGGTCCAATTCAGCGATCCCAGTCGGGATGCTTCGCGCCGCTGTCGCGTCCACAGTCGCTATCGGCGCAGCCCGCTGCAGGGGAGCTTGGCTGGCGATCCGAGTAGCCAGCGGCCCTTCGTTGACGCTGCCCCAAGCCTGGCACCGCCCGCAGCGCCCAACCCAGCGCGGACTAGTCCATCCGCATTCCCCACATCGATAATTAGTCGTCTTTCCCATACCGGAAAAGCTAGCCGTCAGCACCGACAATTTTGCTGTCAACGTATCTGATAACCCGTTAGTAGCCAACGGAAAAAGTTGAAGAGCGCCGCGCCTTTCGGCTGCAACGCTCTTCACAACCCCAACCAATAGCCGGGGGATACTAAAAGCCAGATTACCGTATTCAGTGTGGTAACCTCCCCGCCATCAGTCAGTATCGCCCCTGCTCAGGAAAACAGCCAAAGTTTTCAACGGAACCTGATCGGTCAAGCTGACTGGGGTTTTCGGCACAGCAACGCAGCCGGTGAACTGGACGTATGCGGAGCGGGCTATTTGACGAGTTGGAAGGATTTTGTGGTGGTGGCACCGCTCAGGTTGAGCTGTATCTGGTAGGTGCCGGGTTTTAGTTGGGCGGTGGCTAGTTTGCAGCTTGCTGAGGAGCGGCGCAGGGTCCAATCCAGCGTCCACTCGAATTTGCCGGATGGGTCCACTGATCCGGATTTGGGGCTGATCCAGTCGGCGCAATCAGCGGTGGACCAGATTTGGTCCTTGCCGCTCACGATTGTCGCGCTGGTGTTCGTCGCGGAGAGGTCTAGCTGGCACAACTGGGTGGAGGTGTTGGTCGCGGAGACGGAGAAGGTCGTCTTCGCGGCGCTGGCTTTCACTTTCTGGAAGGCGACCACATCCAGGTCGATATTCGCTCCGTTGCAGACAAGCGGCTCTGCGGGAGTGTTCTCGCTGGGGACGCCCACCGGCAGTTCAGCGTCTGCCGGGCTGGAGGCGAATGCCCAGACCATGATGATGACGGCGACGACGATCACTGGCGTCAGCACAATAGCCCGCCGGACCCAATAAACTCCGGCAGACTTTGAACCGACTGGACGAAGCACCGCCATAAATCCAGGCTACGGGCTTGGCCAAAGCCCTGCTGCCAGGCACGCCGTTGCTGCTTGGCCGGACTTAGCGGTCGCGCCAATCTGGCTTGACTCGCAACGCGATAATGGCGCGCTGGCCGCATTGTCGTCAATCGACGTAGGTTTTATCCTGTTGAAATTGTGCCTGGCGACCCAACCAAGTCGTCCAATGCCGGGTATATATGAGTGTGAACGTCACTGTGGGAGATGTCTTGGTCTTGCAACCAGAACCAGTCCAAGCTGTGCAGAGCCTGGATTCGCGCACGGACTTCAGCCGTTGGGTGCAACCACACTGGACGGCGATGAGTGCGCTGGCGGCCCGCACCGGCCCCGATGCGGAAGATGTCTTGCAGGAAGCGCTCACCCAGGCCTGGCGCAAACGGCGTCAGTTCGACCCGGTTCGCGGCAGTGCCCGCAACTGGCTGCTGGCCATCACCGCCGACCAACGGCGCAAATATTGGCGGCGCAGCGCGGCGAGGCTGGAGACGACGGGCGCTGCGACGCTCGAACTCGGCTCCGCTGACTCCGCCGCTGAGCACCGCCTGGATTTGGAACGCGCCATCGCCGGACTGTCGAAAAGACAGGGCTTGGCGGTCGAGTTGCACTACTACCTCGGCCTGCCGGTCAACGACATAGCGCAAGTCATGCGTTGTTCGCCCGGGACTGTGAAATCTACCCTCGCGGACGCCCGCACGCGCCTGCTTCATCACCTCGGGAAAGACTATCGATGAATAATTTAGAACAAGAACTGCACCAGGCCGGAGAGG
>JAISCH010000223.1 GCA_031265725.1 Propionibacteriaceae bacterium | reverse complement strand
ACCCGTTGCCGTGGGTGTAGACGGTGTGGATATTGTTCCACTGCTGATCGGGCAGGCCGGACAGGTTGATCTCGCGGGCGGCCACCACGGCGTCAGTCTCCTTGCCGTCGATGATATAGCGGTCCACATCCAATTCCTCGGGAACCGTGTAGTACCCGCGCACCTGCTGCAATTGCTGGAAAGTGGGGCTGACCACGGCTGGGTCGATCAAACGGACGCCGGGCAGCGCCTCCGCGTCATTCTTCAACTGACCGGGGCTGACCTTCGTCACCGCAACGTAGGGGACGATCTCGACCTCGCTGATGCCGAAGGCTTGCCTGGTCGCCTCCACATGCGCGGCAATGAAGGGCCTTTCTTTGTCTGGCTCATTCGGCTTCACCTCGAAGTTCTGAATGATCGCCGGATAGATCATCGCCAGGATCAACCCGGTGACGATCATCAGCACCACCGAGGCGATGGGCAGGATCAATCGCCGGATGAAGATATTGGCAAAGAAGAGCGCGGCGCAGATGAAAGCGATCACCGCCATCACCTGATAGGCGATCAGCCGGGAATTGAAGTCGGTGTAATGCATGCCGGTGAAGAGCGTCCCGGTCTGATTGAGCAGTCCGTAACGGGCGATCAGCATTTGGCCGCCCAGTGCGACCAGCCACAATCCACCCAGGACCGACAATTGAATCCGCATCGCCGCCGGGGCCCTGGTCCGTTGCCCGCGCTGGAACACCAATTGCCCGCCGACGTGTTGCGCCTGCCCGAAGCTGAGATTGCCGATCACGAAATGCACCACGACTGCGGCGATGAGACCGACGATCAGCGCTCCCTGGGCGAAGTTGAGCAGGTCTTGCCACACCGGCAGCTCGAAGACGTAGAACGAGATGTCCAGGCCGAAGTACTGGTCGGCCGATCCGAACGGCTGGCGGTTCATCCAGGCCAGATAGGTCATCTGATTGGAGGAGGAATTCCAGCCAGCGATAGCCCCCAACACCACCGACGGGATCAAGATCGACAACGCCGTGTAGCGGTTCAGCACCTCGCGGTAGCGATCAGCGAACGCGCTCTGGGCACTGCTGGTGGCATTCTTCGGCTTGGACCTCAGCGCCAGCCAGATATTCAACCCGGCCACGATAGCCATGGCGGCAAAGAAGACGGCGAAAAGGACCACCTGGGTGACCAGCATGGTGGTGAACACGCTGGTGGAGGCCAGTGAGTCGAACCAGAGTTTGCGGGTCCAAAATTCGCTGAACACGTAGTACGCCAAGATGATGACTATCACTATCACCAGCGTTGGGATAAGGGCGCGGCGCCTGGTTGACGTTGACTCTTTTGGCAAGGCATCTCCTTTGGTCACCCATTAAGCCTACCGTGAAGGTCGCGCAACCCGCACAGCGGCCATTCTGTTCTAAGCGAAACCTGGCCACTAATATCTGGCCGCCAAG
This sequence comes from Propionibacteriaceae bacterium, assembly GCA_031265725.1. Classification (GTDB taxonomy): domain Bacteria; phylum Actinomycetota; class Actinomycetes; order Propionibacteriales; family Propionibacteriaceae; genus Propionicimonas. The sequence continues at coordinate 1,406 of JAISCH010000223.1, read as the reverse complement.
CTGTGGCCGGGCCGCTGTATCGCCGGTCAAGAGCGAGCCAGGCCGTCATTGACGCTACCGCTGGCGATAGCTCTCAGCGCAGCGGAATCTCAAAGTGAATCTCGGTGTCCGCATTGGCCCGCACCGGCACGACATGGGCGGAGCCGCCCGGATCGGCCGAGCATTGGAACTTGATCGTCCACTCCCCCGCGCCCAGTCGCGCGACGAACTTCCCAGTCTCGTCAGTGATGGTCTCGGTCTCCACCGCCTGCAACTCCGGATCGTGCGGGACCGGCTCCACCACACATTCCGGCACCGGCTGGCCGTCGCTGTCAGCCACCCATCCGATCACCTGTCCGGTGTCACCGGCACCGGACTGCGCCGACACCCATAAGACGACCAGGCCCACGCAAATGACCAGCCCGACCAGAATCGCCACAGCTAGCACCCATCGCTTCATGACTTGACCTCTACCTCGCCGTTACGAAACCAGACGCAAGTATTCTGTCACCCACCGGGGGCGGAGCGCATCAGCAACCCTTGACTTCTTTGCCTGGCTCTTTCAGCGTCTCCAGGGCGGCGATAGCCTCCTGCAGCGAGACCACCGGCACCAGCCGAATGCCCTGCGGGTTGCCGACATCCGCGCAATTCCCCTCCGGGAGCAGGAAGATGGTCGCCTGGTCGCGCTGGGCGGCGGCGATTTTCTCCTGCACCCCGCCAATCGCCCCGACGGTGCCATCGCTGGCGATCGTCCCGGTGCCAGCCACCACTTGACCGGCCAGCAGATCGGTCGGGGTCAGCTTGGCATAGATGGCCAGTGCCATCATCAGACCGGCCGACGACCCGCCGATATCCGCGTTGATCCCGAAATGGATGGACGGGCTGTAGAGATGCCCCAGTCCCAGCGTCACTCCCAGAATCGGCTCGTCGGCCTGCTTCGCGGAGGCGCGGGTGGTGACTGTCTTCTTCAGCGTGATCCCGGAACGCAAGACGGTGACCACTACGGAGTCGCCCACATGATGCTTGCTCATCGCCTCGGCCACCGCCTGCACCGAAAGAGTCGGCGTGTCGTCGATCATGGCGATCAAGTCCCCGGCGAGCAGAATGTCCAGCGATGGCCCCGAAGGCATCACCGCGACCACCATCGGATACTCCTGGACGGGTATATTCGCCGCCCGCAGCGCTGCCACTGCGGCGTTCGACTTGGACGAGGACATTCGCTGCAAGTCCTGGGAGTTGATCTGCTCCCCGCTGACGCCCGCCGGGTAGACGCTCTCCCTGGGCAGCACCTCACGCGAGGGGAGCCAGTAGGCGGCCAGCACCTCGGGCAGGCTGAGCTGCTTCCCGGACGAGGTGTCCGACACCGTGGTGATCCGCAATTGGCCGGTGGTCTGATAGGTCTCGACTCCGCCGAGCTGGACCGGGTG
>JAISCH010000205.1 GCA_031265725.1 Propionibacteriaceae bacterium | reverse complement strand
CTCCTTACCTATTGACCCGACGACAACACAACCCAAGCGCTTGCTGAGCGCCGCGCGGCCATGTCGGTTGGAATCACTCAGCCAGCTCCAATTCGACCCGTTGCCAATCCGGCAAGTCCGCGTACAACTGCCGGTAGTAGCCAGCCAGCTCCAACTCGGCGGCAGCGGCCTCGTCAACAATGATCGTCGCCCGCTGATGAAGCTGCAATACCGATCCGGGACACATCGCGGTGATCGGACCCTCGACCACCGCCCGGACAGCCGCCGCTTTGCCCGCACCCGAGGCGACCAACACGCAATAGCGGGCCTCCATGATCGTGCCCAACCCCTGCGTCAAGCAATGTTTGGGAACCTGTTCGAGACTTCCGAAAAAACGGGTGTTATCCCGTCTGGTCTGCTCGGTCAGAGTTTTAATCCGGGTCCGGGAACTCAATGACGAAGTCGGCTCGTTAAAACCAATATGCCCATTGGAGCCGACCCCGAGAATCTGCACGTCCACCCCCCCGGCGTCCCGAATAGCCCGCTCATAGTCGGCGGCCGCCCGTTCCAAATCCGCCGCGAAGCCGTCCGGGACGTGGACCCGCTCCGGACGCAATCCCAACGGCTCCAGCACAGTGCGCCGGATCACTTCCCGGTAGCTCTCCGGATGCCCCACCGGCAAGCCCACATACTCATCCAGGGCGAAGGCCGACGCCGCCGACAAATCCAGCTTGCCGCGCTCAATCAAGCTGGCCAGAGCGGTGTAAGTGGCCAATGGCGAGGAGCCGGTGGCCACTCCCAGCACGACATTCCGGCCGACCTGGGCAACAGCGCGAGCCACCTTCGCCACCTTCGCCGCAGCATAAGCGCCGACCTGTGCGTCGTCAGCGCAGATGATGACATCCATACGTCCTCCTCGACTTTGTTAGCCATCCTAACATTCCTGCAGAGGGGCCGGAGCAGATTCACACCCAAATCGCATCGCCACGCTGCCAGCCAGCAATACATTACCCACCCGCCATTTAACCAATACCAGGAATAGGGAATTGTGACTAATTCATTTCGCTATCGGGACATCGCCTCGCAAGGACTGGCCAACTTGTCGTAAGATAATACTTCGGTCAATTTCCGAAAGGTCACTCGTGGACTCAAGCCAGATCCTGCGGCAAGAACTGGCGGTAGAGCAGACACACGTCGATCTGGTTTACCGCTACCTCGATCAAGCCACCCAATCGGCGCAATCGGTGGCCCGTCAAGGGCACGACTTATACAAAGCTGATCGCTACAGCTATGTGCGCGAGGAGGACGGCACCGCCCTGTTCGAGCGGGACGCCTTCGCATTCCAAGCCGCCCGGCGTTTGGCGATCCTGGAAGCCGAGCATGAGGGCCTGGTCTTCGGGCGACTCGACCAGGTCGACCGCGAGATTCGCTACATCGGCCGCATTGGCGTCCGCGACGAGGAATACGAGCCGCTGGTCATCGACTGGCGGGCCAGAGCCGCCGAGCCTTTCTACCGCGCTACCGCGACGCACCCGATGGGGGTCGTCCGTCGCCGGGTGTTGCGTTGCCGCAACGATCAAGTCACCGGGATCGAGGACGACCTGCTCGACTCGTCGGCCCAGCGGGACGACCTGGTGATCGTGGGCGAGGGTGCGTTGATGGCCTCGCTCAAGCGCGCCCGTGGGCACCAGATGCGGGATATTGTCGCCACCATCCAAGCTGAACAGGATGAGGCCATCCGCGCCGACTACCGTGGGGTGACCGTCATCTCCGGTGGTCCGGGGACTGGGAAGACCGTCGTCGCGCTGCATCGCGCCGCGTACCTGCTCTACTCGAACCGCCGCCGCTTCGAGCGGGGCGGCATTCTGGTGGTCGGCCCGAGCGCGCTTTTCATGAACTATATAGAGCGCGTGCTGCCCAGCCTCGGCGAGGACTCGGTGACGCTGCGGGCGGTCGGCCAAATCGCCACTGACGTGCTCAAACTGTCTGCGAGCCGGATCGACTCCGCACCGGCCGCCGCGATCAAGGGCAGTCTGCGCATGGTCCCGTTGCTGAAACGGCTGGTGTCCCTGCCGTTGATCGACAAGGGGGCCGAGAAGCTGCAAGTGACAGTCAAGGGCAATGTGCTCAGCTTGGACGCCACCAGCCTGGAACGAATCCGCCGCGACGTGCTCACTCGCACCAAGGCGAACGCCGGACGACGACTGGCTGAGGAGAGCCTGCAACACGCGCTCTTCCGGCAGCTTCCCGAAGAGCTTGGCATATCGTTCGAGACCGCGCAGGACTTCATCACCGGTTCGGCGAATTACCGCATGTTCGTCCAGTCCTGGTGGCCGGACCTGGTTCCAGAAGACGTGCTCGCCCGGCTCTCCTCCCCGATCACCCTGGCATTGATCGCCGAGGGACTGCTCTCCGCCAGCGAGCAAGCCGTGCTGGCTGGGAGCTATACGGCCCCGGACTGGTCGGTGGCCGACATGGCGCTGCTGGACGAGCTGATGGCGCTGCTCGGGCCGGTCAGTGTCGCGGAGCCGGAGGGCAACGAACTGGTCTTCCTGCCCGATGGGTCGGAAGTGAGCGAGTTGGTGACCACCGCCGACCTGCTCACCGACCGCCGCGAGGCCGAGCTGGACGAGGACCGTCAGGACACCTTCGCGCACATCCTGGTGGACGAGGCGCAGGACTTGTCCCCGATGCAATGGCGGATGCTGCGCCGTCGCGGCCCGCAGGCGAGTTGGACGATCGTGGGCGATGCCGCGCAGAGCAGTTGGCCGGATGTGGCCGAGTCGCAGAAAGCCTTCACTGAGCTGGTCGGTTCGGCCCCGCAACGGGAATTCCGGCTGTCCACCAACTACCGCTCCCCCGCCGAGGTGTTCGAGCTAGCCGCCGCAGTGGTGTTGCGCGCCTATCCCGACGCCGACCTGCCCAAGGCGGTGCGTTCGGTTGGTGTCGAGCCGGAATTGCTGCGTGCCACTGGTGAGCGATTGGCCCCGACCATCTCAGCGGCATTGCAGCGGTTGTCCGGCACGGTTACCGGCACGATTGGCGTCATCGTCCCACCTTCCCGGTGGGGCCTGACCGCTGAGCTATACCGAGACGAATCGACCGCAGCCCTCGGTGACCGGCTGGTGCTGGTCACGCCGCTGGGCGCCAAGGGCCTGGAGTACGACGCCGTGATCGTGGTCTCCCCCGATGACATCGTCGCCGACTCCCCCGCCGGAGAGCGGGTGCTGTATGTTTGCCTCACCAGGGCGACCCAGCGCCTGACAGTCATTGATGTGGACGGTGGCGGGGCCTGGATGCCGGAAAGCGTCAGGAAGTGATGAACGGGCCCACTATCGCTCAATCGTTGGCCGAGGCCCCAACGATGTCCTTTGAATTCTTCCCGCCGAAGACCGACGCGGGGATGGTCTCGCTGCGCAACGCCGTGGTCGAGCTTGAACCGCTCCAGCCCGATTTCGTCTCGGTCACCTATGGCGCTTCCGGCTCCACCCGGGACCGGACCATCGAGGCCACCCGTTTCATCCAGCAGGAGACGAGCGTGGCCACGATGGGCCATCTCACCTGTGTCGGGCAGACCGCCGCCGACATTCGCGGCGTGCTGCGTTCGTACGACGAGATCGCGGTCAAGCACATCCTGGCCCTGCGCGGCGATCCAGTGGGCGGGCCGACAGCGGCCTGGCACACCCATCCGGGCGGGCTGGCCAATGCCACCGAATTGGTGAAGCTGATCAAAGCCGAGGGGGACTTCTGCGTGGGAGTCGCAGCCTTCCCGGACGCGCACCCGGAGCATCACGACTTTGACTTGGACGCCCAAATCCTGCTCGACAAGCAGGCAGCCGGGGCCGAATTCGCCATCACCCAGCTCTTTTTCCGCGCCGAAGCCTACTTCGCCCTGCTGCGACGGCTCCGGGACCGGGGCTGCACCCTGCCCGTCATCCCCGGGATCATGCCAGTCACCGATGTGGCCCAAGTCGAACGCTTCGCCCAACTCTCCGGAGCCGAAATGCCAGCCCCCCTCGTCCGTCGCCTGTCTGCGGTAGCCGAAGACCCCGCCGCCGTGGCCGAAGTCGGCCTGCAAATAGCCATCGAACTCTGCCGCGAACTCCTCTTCGGTGGTGCCCCCGGCCTGCACTTCTTCACCCAGAACCGCTCGTCCGCCACCAAACAAATCCTCACCGCGCTCACTGCCACAAACTGACTGTCCACGTCAGTTGAGCCGCGCCGCGTTTCTTCCTTTTACTGCTTGATGCTGCGGCGGCGAAGCGCTGTGGCGGCGATGAGCAGGGTTAGGCCTGCTGCCAAGCTCGCCGCAACGGCCAAGTTGGCACTGGAGGCTGAGACTAGTTCGCCCCC
>JAISCH010000187.1 GCA_031265725.1 Propionibacteriaceae bacterium | reverse complement strand
CGGTTCAGGTAGTTGGCTTTTTGCCAACGCTTGAGGTGATCATACACTCGGTTCGCATACCAAGAACGAGACCTCGAAGTCGCGATCCTTCACGACCTGGAGTCGTTCCTGCTGGGGATAGGCAATGGTTTCGGCGCAAGCGCTCGTAGGCGATGTTGGTCCCAGCTATTCGTCGATATGTGGATGCGGCCATGTTTCTGCTTCTTTGGCGAGGTTTTCTGCGACCTCGCGGATGCGCCACTGCACGTAATCGAAGTGCCCGCCACTCATCGCGACTTCCCCCTCTCCTGGGGGAACAAATAAGTCTACCTTCGGAACCTGCTTTCGGATTGCCAGAGCTATCATCGTGTCTTCACTGGAGTGCGTCGACTGTTGAGTGACACTTTGCTTGACAAGTGTCAAGGAAAGCGTCAAGAAGCGGTGTGAATGTCAAGGAATGCGGGCAGCCTTATCATCACCAGTTGGAGATGGTCTTGGCTAGGCTGGCTTTCGTGAGTTTAGGACAAAGCGGGTACGATTCGTTGCTAGTCGGATAGGGAGGGCTTATGGCTGAGCGGCGAGTCGGGGTGGTCTTGGTCAATCTGGGCACGCCTGCGGAGCCGACGTTGCCGGCGGTTCGGCGCTACTTGCGGGAATTCCTGCTTGACCAGCGCGTTGTCACCTTGCCCAGGCTGCTCTGGCAGCCGTTGCTGGAGACGCACATCATGCTTTTCCATGCCCGGAGGTCGGCGCAGAAGTATGCCAGCGTTTGGACTCCGGAAGGGTCCCCGTTGATGGTCCACGCTAGGGCTCAGGTGGCGGCGCTGTCGCAACGCTTGGGTGAGTCGTACCAGGTAGTGCTGGCGATGCGTTACGGCCAGCCAAGTTTGGCAAATGTACTAGCTGGGTTGCACGACGAGGGACTGCGGCGAGTCCTGGTGGTGCCGATGTACCCGCAATTCTCAACGACGACGGTGGCGACGGTTCTCGACGCCCTGGCCAACTACGCCAAAGGCGCGTATGACCAGTTCGAGTACCGCACCCTGCGCGATTTCCACAACCATCCGGGCTATATCGAGGCCTGCGCCAAGCGCATAGAGGAGAGTTGGGAGACCGAGGGGCGTCCGAATTTCTCCGCTGGGGAGAAATTGCTGCTCAGCTATCACGGTATCCCGGTGAAGATGGCGCAAATCGGCGATCCCTATCCGCAGGAGTGCATGGAGACGACGGCGCTGCTGCGCGAACGGCTGGGGTTGAGCGCTGACGAGTGTGAGATGACCTACCAATCCAAGTTCGGGCATGCTGAATGGCTCACTCCGGCCACTATCGAACGAGTGGAGCAGCTTGGCAAGACCGGGCTGAGCAGGCTGGACGTGTTCTGTCCCGGTTTCGCCGCAGATTGCCTGGAGACCGAGGAAGAGATCGGCATCCTCAATCGGGAGACCTTCGACCATGCCGGAGGTCAGCGTTTCGTCCGCATTCCCTGTCTGAACGCTTCCGCGCCATTCATCACCGTCTTGGAAGACCTGGTCAAACGGCACACTGCCGGTTGGCTCCCGGAGGGATAGCCCTGCCTACTCCCCACCGGAACGGCGCAACACTTCAGAAAGTCGCTCGGCGGCGGCGATCACTGCCGGGGCGTGCAGGCGGCCGGGCTGGCGGGAGAGCCGTTCGATGGGTCCGGAGACGCTGACGGCGGCGATGACCTTGCCGGAGGGGGAGCGCACCGGGGCGGAGACCGAGGCCACCCCTTGCTCGCGTTCGGCCACGGACTGTGCCCAGCCGCGCCGACGGACGGTGGCCAGGGCGACAGCGGAGAAAGTGGAGTTGAGCAGGCCGCGCTGGATACGCTCGGGGTCTTCCCAGGCCAACAGCACTTGGGCGGCCGATCCGGCGTTCATCGTCAACTGGGAGCCGACTGGAATCGTGTCCCGCAGCCCGGATGGGCGCTCAGCCGCTGCCGCGCAAACCCGGAAGTCACCTTGCCGGCGAAAGAGTTGGGCGGATTCCCCAGTTATGTCCCGCAATCTGGATAAAACGGGGCCGGCGGTGGCCAGCAATCTGTCCTCACCGGCGGCCGAAGCCAATTCAGTGAGCCGGGGGCCTAGTACGAATCGTCCTTGCAAATCCCTGCTGACTAGGCGATGGTGTTCGAGTGCCACGGCCAGACGATGTGCTGTCGGGCGGGCGAGGCCGGTTGATGTCACCAAACCGGCTAGAGTGGTAGGACCTTGTTCCAAAGCTGTCAAGACCAGTGCAGCTTTGTCGAGAACTCCTACTCCGCTTGAATTGTCCATATGATGATATTCTCATCTTGCATCGTGATATGCAAGATGAGAGGGTTATTTCGTCAAGAGTGCGGCGACGACGCCCCGGCGCGCCGGATGAGGAAAGTATGACAGGAGTCGGTATGGGAAAGACCCTGAGCGACAAAGTATGGGATGCGCATGTTGTCCGTTCCGCTCCCCAGGAGCCGGATTTGCTCTACATAGACCTGCAGTTGGTGCATGAGGTGACCAGCCCGCAAGCCTTTGACGGGCTGCGCCTGGCTGGGCGCAAAGTCTTCCGGCCGGAGCAGACCATCGCCACCGAGGACCACAACACCCCGACGCTGAACATCCTCGCCCCCATCGCCGATCCGGTGTCGAGACTGCAAGTGGACACGCTACGGGCGAATGCCAAGGAATTCGGCCTCAGACTGCATTCGTTGGGCGATGTGGATCAGGGCGTGGTGCATATCATCGGCCCCCAGCTAGGCCTGAGCCAACCCGGCCTGACCATCGTTTGCGGGGACTCCCACACCGCCACCCACGGAGCCTTCGGCGCGTTGGCGTTCGGCATCGGCACCTCCGAGGTCGAGCATGTGCTGGCGACCCAGACGCTGCCACAGTCCCGCCCGAAACGGATGGCGGTGAACATCAACGGCGAACTCGCCCCCGGCGTAACCGCGAAAGATGTCGTGCTGGCCCTGATCGCCAAAGTGGGCACCGGAGGCGGCCAGGGCTACATCGTGGAGTATCGCGGCTCGACCATCGACCAGCTCTCCATGGAGGGCCGGATGACGATCTGCAATATGAGCATCGAATGGGGCGCGAAGGCTGGCATGGTCGCTCCGGACGAGACCACCTTCGGCTATTTGCAGGGCCGACCGCATGCTCCGGCCGGGGCTGACTGGGACGCCGCGCTGGCCTATTGGAAGACCCTCTATTCCGACCCGGACGCCAGTTTTGACGCCGAGGTCGACCTCGACGTGTCCGGATTGACGCCGTTCGTCACCTGGGGGACCAATCCCGGCCAGGGCGCGCCGCTGGATGGCGTGGTGCCCAGTCCGGACGATTTCGCCGACCCGGTCGAGCGGGCCACCGCCCAGCGGGCTCTGGAGTATATGGCTTTGCAGCCGGGCACGAAGCTGCGCGACGTAAAAGTGGACACCGTCTTCCTGGGGTCGTGCACCAATGGCCGGATAGAGGATTTACGGCTGGCCGCCTCGGTGTTGCAGGATCGGCGAATCTCGGACAAGCTGCGGATGCTGGTGGTGCCGGGCTCGGCCAGAGTGCGGCTGCAGGCCGAGGCCGAGGGATTGGACCAAGTCTTCCTGCGGGCCGGGGCCGAGTGGCGGGCCGCTGGTTGCTCGATGTGCCTGGGGATGAATCCCGACCAGTTGGCACCGGGGGAGCGGAGCGCGTCCACCTCCAACCGCAATTTCGAGGGACGCCAGGGCAAGGGCGGGCGCACCCATCTGGTTTCACCGGCAGTCGCCGCTGCCACCGCCATCCGGGGCACACTCAGTTCACCAGCGGATTTGTAGGGAGACATGATGGAGAAATTTTCCAGCCACACCGGTGTCGCCGTGCCGCTGCGGCGCAGCAATGTGGATACCGACCAGATCATTCCCGCCGTCTATCTGAAACGAGTGACCCGCACCGGATTCGAGGACGGCCTCTTCTCCGCTTGGCGCTCGGACCCGGCTTTCGTGCTGAACAACCCCGACTATGCGAAGGGCTCGATTCTGATCGCCGGGCCGGATTTCGGCACTGGCTCCTCCCGTGAGCACGCGGTCTGGGCCTTGCAGAATTACGGTTTCAAGGCAGTGATCGGCTCTCGCTTCGGTGACATTTTCCGCGGGAATGCCGGCAAGGCTGGACTGCTGATAGCGACTGTTGACCAGGAAGTCGTGGAGGAGTTGTGGGCGATAGCCGAGGCCGCTCCCGGTATCCAGTTCGAGATCGGCCTGGTCGCCAAAGAGATCGCCGCTGGCGACAAGATTTACAGCTTCGAGATCGACGACTACACCCGGTTCCGGCTGCTTGAGGGTTTGGACGACATCGCCCTGACTTTGCAGCACGAGGCTGAGATCGCCGGCTATGAGTCCAGTCGTCCGCACTGGCTGCCCAAGACGTTGCCGGTGAAGACGGCTCAGTAGCGACTGATCGTCACGCGGTTTTTGCCGGAGCTAGGGCGGCCAGCGGATTATCGGATAGAGTGACCTCATCATGACCCAGCAACCAATCCGAGTGGCACTGATCTTCGGTGGAGTCAGTTCAGAACACGAGATCTCCTGCTTGACTGCTGGCGGTGTGGCCAGAGAGATAGACTCGGCCCGTTTCGAGGTCGTCGGTGTCGGTATCGCCAAGGACGGGCGCTGGCTGCGCGTCCCGCTGGAGCGGATCAAGGCGCTGGAGGTGGCCGACGGGCGATTGCCGGTGGTCGACCCGGATTATCCAGAGGCGCTGCTGTTGCGTTCGGATCAAGGCGGGCAGATTGCCACCCGTAAGGGCGACCGGCTCGAAGACCTCCAAGATTTCGATGTGGCGTTTACCCTGTTGCACGGGCCGTTCGGAGAGGACGGGACGGTCCAGGGGCTGTTCGAGATGCTGGCGATCCGTTACGTGGGCGCAGGCGTCGCGGCGAGCGCTATCGGCATGGACAAAGACCTGATGAAACGCTCGATGGTCGCCGCTGGGCTTCCGGTCGGGCCGTGGAAGACCTTTTCCAGTGCCGAATGGGAACGCGACCAACAGCGCTGGGCGGATGAGGTGGCCGGGCTCGGCTACCCGGTGTTCGTGAAACCGGCCCGTGGCGGTTCGAGTGTCGGCATCTCCCGGGTGGACGATCCCGCCGCGCTCGCCGGGGCCGTCGCCGAGGCCCAACTGCACGACCCTAAAGTGCTGGTGGAGAAGGGCCTGGTCGGCTGCCGGGAGATCGAGGTGGCGGTGCTCGGCGGGCACGACGGCCTGGCTCCCCGAGCGTCGCTGCCGGGCGAGATAATCATCCATGACAAAGGCTCCTTCTACGATTTCAACGCCAAATATCTGCCCCAGCAGCAAGTCAGTTTGGCGATCCCAGCCGAATTGCCCGCCGACACGACGGCCAGGCTGCGCGAATTGGCTGTCCGTACCTTCACCGTGATGAACGTCGAGGGGCTGGCCAGAATCGACCTCTTCCTCTGCGCCGACGGCGAAGCCTATGTCAACGAGTTGAACACCATGCCTGGGTTCACCCGGCTCTCGATGTTCCCGCAGCTCTGGGCGGCCACCGGACTGAGCTACCCCGACCTGGTGGCTGAATTGATCGAATTGGCTCTGGCCCGGCCATTGGGATTGCGCTGATGGCTGAGACGATCTCGGACGTGGGGGAGCACCCGATGATCCGCAGGCTGACCGCTGGGTTGGCCGCGCACCCACAGGTGGTGCTCGGGCCGGGGGATGACGGCGCAGTGCTGCGTTTCAAGGGCGATGTTGTGGTCTCCACCGACACCATGGTCGAGGATGTCCACTTCAAGCGGGCGTGGTCGTCCGCCCACGATATTGGACGCAAGGCGGTGGCGTCGGCAGTGGCCGATCTGGAGGCTATGGGGGCCAGGCCGGTCGGCATAGTCATCGCGCTGAACGTCTCCGCGACCGAGACAACGCAGTGGATCGACGGCTTACAGCAAGGCGTGCTCTGTGAGTGCGAGCGGGCCGGATGCGCATTGGTCGGCGGCGACCTGTCCCGCAGCCAGCAGGCCGTCATCACCGGTACCGTGCTGGGCGATTTGGAGGGCCGTGCCCCGGTGCGCAGAGCCGGTGCGCTGCCGGGACAGTCGATCGCCTACTGCGGCAATCTCGGCATGGCCGAGGCCGGGCTGGCGGTGTTGCGGCGCGGCTTCAGCTCACCGGCCGCTGTGGTGCGGGCGCATCGTTTCCCCGATCCGCCTTACCGGCAGGGCATCGTCGCGGCGGAGGCTGGGGCGACAGCGATGATTGACATCTCTGACGGGCTGGTGGCCGATTTGCGGCATGTCGCCCAGGCCAGCGGGGTGCGCCTCGAATTGGACACCGCGCGGTTCTCAGCCAATGAGCACCAGCAACGGGTGGCCGCTGCCCTGGGCGGGATCGACCCGGCGCAATTCATCCTCGCCGGGGGAGACGATCACGCGCTGGTGGCGACTTTCGCCGCCGACCGGGTGCCAGATGGCTGGCAAGTGATCGGCGAGGTCAGCGAAGGCGAAGCCTGCGTGCTGGTGGACGGCGCGGAATGGGCGCCGACCGGTGGCTGGGACCATTTCAGCGACTCACGTTAGCGTTGGTTACTGTCAAGCTAGCGGCTGACGTTGGCGTTGGTGACGACCACGGCGACATTGTGACCGCCGAACCCGAAGGAATTGTTCACCGCCGCCAAATCTCCGCCAGGCAACTCGCGTACGGTGGCCGCCACGTCGATGGGCAGGTCGGGTTCGGGGTCTTCCAAGTTGATCGTGGGCGGCACCTGGCGGTCTCTCAGCGCGAGCACACAGGCCAGGGTCTCCAACGAACCGGCTCCGCCGAGCAGATGGCCGGTCATCGACTTGGTGGAGGTCACCACAACGGAGTCGGCAGCCCGGCCCAGCGCCGCTCTGATCGAGTGCGCCTCGGTCAAGTCCCCCTGCGGCGTCGACGTCCCATGCGCGTTCACATGATTGATGTCAACTGGTGACAGTCCGGCGTCGGCCAATGCCTTGACCACGGCTTGAGCCTGCCCTTCGCCGCTCGGCTCCGGCTGCACTATGTCGTGGGAGTCCGAGGTGATGCCGGAACCGGCCAGCGTGCCGTAGACCCGCGCTCCACGCGCCCTGGCATGCTCCAACGTCTCGACGATGAGCACGGCGGAGCCCTCCGCCAGCACGAAACCGTCTCGCCCCCGGTCCCAGGGGCGGGACGCCCGTTCGGGCTCGTCGTTGCGCTTGCTCAACGCCTGCATCTGGGCGAACGCGGCGATCGGCAACGGATGGATGGTCGACTCGGTGCCGCCCACCACAGCGATATCGCAACGTCCGAGTTGCAGCCGGTCCAAGGCCAGTGAGATCGCCTCGTTGCTGGAGGCGCAGGCCGATACCGGAGTGTGCACTCCGGCTTTGGCTCCCACCGCCAAGCCGACATTCGCCGCTGGGGCATTCGCCATCAGCATCGGGATGGTGAACGGACTCACCCGCCGGGGGCCCCGCTCCTTCTGCACATCCCAATTGTCCAGCAGCGAGTGCAGCCCGCCGATACCGCTGGCCACCGACACCAGCAGACGCTCGGGATCGACCTCGCCGCTGCCTTCCCAGGTCAGCCCGGCGTCGGTCCAGGCCTCTTCGGCCGCGATCAGGGCCAACTGCGTCGAACGGTCCAAGCGCCGGGCTCTCACCCGGTCGATCCGTTCAGCGGGATCGACCTTCAACTGTCCGGCGATCCGGACGGGAAGGTCGGCGGCCCAATCTTCGGCTATCAGGCTGACCCCGGACTGACCGGCGAGCATGGCGGCCCAAGTCGAGGCCGCGTCGCCGCCCAGCGGTGTAGTCGCACCGATCCCGGTGATAACTACGGTGGTCATGATTTACTGATGCGCCTCAATGAAGGCGACCGCGTCGCCCACAGTGACCAGATTCTTCGATTCCTCGTCGGGAATGGTGATGCCGAAAGCCTCCTCGCAACCGACGATGATCTCCACCATCGCCAGCGAGTCGACATCCAGGTCGTCCACGAAGGACTTGTCGAGTTGAACATCCTCGACCGGGGTTCCCACCACATCGTTGACCAGCTCAGCGAGCTTTTCCAGGATTTCTGCTGTTGTTGCCATTTCTCTCCTTTTAATAATCCAAATCAGGCTCTCAAGGCAGGGTGACGACCTGACCGGCGTATACCAGTCCGGCTCCGAACCCGATGATGAGAGCTTTCTGCCCAGACTTCGCCTGGCCAGAAGTGAGTAATTCGTCCATCGCAATCGGGATGGACGCCGCCGAGTTGTTGCCGTATTTCTTGATGGAACGCGCGACGACGACGTGCTCGGGCAATTTCAGATAACGCAGCATGGTGTTGGTGATCCGGTCGTTGGCCTGATGCGGGATGAACACGTCCAACTCGTCGGCGCTGATCCCGGCGGCGTCCAAGGCCCGCTTGGCAGCGGTGGCGATATAGGAGGTCGCCCACTTGAAAACGGCTTGGCCGTTCATTCCGATCACTGGATGCTGGCCAGTCTCTATAGCCCGCTCCCAATCCTCGCTCTGCCAGATGACTTCGCGCATACCCCCGTCAGAACCCCAAATCACCGGCCCGATCCCATTGGTATCCGATGGCCCGATGACGACGGCCCCGGCTCCGTCAGCGAAGAGGAAGGCGGTGGCCCGGTCAGTGATATCGGTCATCCGGCTCAGCGTCTCCGCGCCGATGACGATGATATTGCGCACCTGCCCAGCCCGGACCAGCGCTTCGGCTTGGGCCACTCCGTGACAGAATCCGGCGCAGGCGGCGGAGATATCGAAGGCCACCGCGTCTACCAGCCCCAATTCGGTGGCCAATTGCGGAGCCAATGCGGGGGTTTGGTAGAAGTGGGAGACCGTGGAGATGATCAGGCCGTCGATCTCCGCGACGTCCAGCCCGGATTTGGCGATGGCGCTGCGGGCTGCTGCTAGGGACAGTGTGCGCACGTCCTCGCCCTCACCGATCCAGCGGCGCTCCTTGATGCCGGTGCGCTGGGTGATCCACTCGTCGCTGGAGTCGATGAACTGGCACATGTACGCGTTGTCCAGCACCCGGGAGGGTATCGCCGAACCCACTGAGATGATCCTGGCGAAAGGTGATCCACTGCCAGCGTTCAACGCGGCCGGCGCGGGCTGCGACCCGCTGGCGGGAGCGATGTTCTGTACGGGCTGGGCTGCGGCGCTGTCTGCGTGCCGGGCGATGAAGGCGCGCGCCTCGTCCAACTGGTCGGGGATGTTCAGGGCGAAGACCTCGACGCCCTTCAAGTTGCGCTTGGCGATCCCGGCCAGCGTGCCCGCCGGAGGTAGCTCAAGCAGTCCGGTCACGCCGAGGTCGGCCATGGTGCGCAGGCACAGGTCCCAGCGCACCGGATGGGCGACTTGGCTGACCAGTCTGTCCAGGTACGCTTTCCCGTCCGGCACCACTTGGCCGTCGAAATTGCTGAGCAGCGACGTCTGCGGATCGGCAGCATTGATCGCCTGGGCTATTTTGCCGAGGTGAGCTTGGGCCGGTTCCATGTGCTCGGTGTGGAAGGCCCCGGCCACGCTGAGCGGGATCAGCCGGGCCCGGGCTGGAGGATTCTCCGCCAGGGCTTCGAGTTGGGCGAGCGTGCCAGCGGCGACGATTTGCCCGCTCCCATTGTGGTTCGCCGCAGTCAGCCCAGCGGCCTCGATGGCGTCCAGCACGTCTTGGGTTTCGCCGCCGATCACAGCAGTCATCGCGGTGGGCTGGGCGGATGCGGCCTTGGCCATCTGCTCGCCACGCTCCCGGACGAATACCATCGCCTGCTCTGCGGAGAGCACTCCGCTCAGCGCCGCAGCGGTGATCTCTCCGACGCTGTGGCCAGCGGTCAGCCCGACGGTGTCAGTCTGGCCGCCTTCGGGGAAGAGCGCGGTGAGCGCGCACAGTCCCGCCGCGACCAGCAGCGGCTGGGCGATGGCGGTGTCTTTGATGGTCTCGGTGTCGGCGGCGGTGCCGTAATGCGCCAAGTCGAGCCCGGTCACCGTGCTCAGCCAATTCAACTTGGCGGCGACGGCTTCGTCCGCGATCCACGGGATCAGGCACCCTGGGGTCTGCGCGCCTTGACCCGGCGCAACGATTACAAGCACCCTACAACTGTTGCGTGAAATCGCTCTCGATGTGGCCTTGATCACCACGAAAGCTGTTGGCGGGCTTTGTTCGTTTCCTACAACGATTCAGTTTCGCTGGCATACGCCTGCGGCCACTTGACGAGGCTGTTATATTGTTATTGGATCGATCCAGTTACTAATGCTAATTGTGTCAGTGGCCGGAAATGTCCCGTGCGAAGGAGCAGAGCGATGGTTGCTGAGAAGTCCGCGAGTAGCGGCCAGTTGATGACTCGAAGCGCACCGCAGCCTTCGGGCAGGATGCCTTGGTGGCATGACGGTGTTGTCTATCAGGTGTACTTGCGCTCATTCCGGGACTCGGATGGAGACGGGGTGGGCGACCTGCCCGGGCTGCGCGCGGGGCTGGGCAGCATAGCTGGGCTCGGCTGCGACGCGATCTGGCTGAATCCCTGCTACCCGTCCCCGCAGCGCGATCATGGCTATGACATAGCCGACTATCGCAATATTGACCCGGTCTATGGGACGTTGGCAGACTTCGATGCCTTGGTCGAAGACGCCCATCGGCTCGGGGTCCGGGTGCTGCTGGACCTGGTCGCCAACCACTGCTCGGATCAGCATCCCTGGTTCCAGCAGGCGCTGGCGGCGGGACCGAATTCACCGCAGCGGGATCGTTTCCTCTTCCGGGATGGTCGCGGCATCGCTGGGGACCAGCCGCCGACTAATTGGAAGAGCGTCTTCGGCGGGTCGGCCTGGACGCGGGTGATTGAGCCGGATGGAGGTCCGGGGCAGTGGTATTTCCACGCTTTTGACGCCGCCCAGCCGGATTTCAACTGGAGAAATCCGGAAGTTGCGGCCGAATTCAGCGACATTCTGCGTTTCTGGTTCGCCCGGGGCGTGGACGGCTTCCGGATCGACGTGGCGCATGGGAACGTCAAGTCCGCCGAGTTGGCGGATTGGCCCGGCGTTGACGATGAGAATAGCCACAACTGCGCCATGTGGGACCAGCCCGAGGTCCATGACATCTATCGGGCCTGGCGGCGGGTCGGGGACTGCTATCCAGAGCCGAAATACTTCGTCGGTGAGGTGTGGCTCCCATCGCCGGAGAGCCTGGCCTGGTACACCAGGCCGGGCGAGTTGGACCAGACCTTCGCCTTCGACTTGCTGGTGCAGCCCTGGGACGCGGGCCGGATGCGGACCGCCATCGAGTCGGGGCTGCAGGACGGGTCGCCGGTGACGCCGCCAGCCTGGGTCTTGTCCAACCACGATGTCCATCGGACGGTCACCCGGTATGGCCAGCAGCAGTCCTTTGCGCCGCTGCCGCCCACGGACATGATCGCCGGGGCGCGTCGTCGCGGCCCCGCCGACCTGGAATTGGGCGGACGGCGCGCACTGGCCGGAGCGGCGCTGCTCTTCGCGCTGCCCGGCAGCGCATTCATCTACCAGGGGGAGGAACTGGGCCTCCCCGAAGTGATGGACCTACCCCCAGATGCGCGGCAAGACCCGATCTGGGTTCGGTCCCAGGGCGCGGAACTCGGCCGGGACGGCTGCCGCGTCCCACTGCCTTGGTCGTCAGTTGGGGAATCATTTGGCTTCAGCCCTCCAGGGGCGAGGAGTCCCTGGCTTCCGCAGCCGGACTGGTTCGCTTGCTACTCCCGGGAGTCACAGCAGGAGCGGCCGGACTCAACTCTCGCCTGCTACACCAGGCTCAGCCAGGAGCGGCGCAGGCTGTTCTCATCCGGGGGGAGCCTCGATTGGCTCGACAGCGCCGTCCCCAGTGTGCTGGCGTTCAAGCGGGGACACGGATGCTGCGTGGTGAATTTCGGCTCCAGCCTGTTCCGGGTGCCGGATTCCTGGCAGTTGGGGCAGTGTGTCGTCAACACAGCGGCGGATTGTGGGAACGGTG
>JAISCH010000178.1 GCA_031265725.1 Propionibacteriaceae bacterium | reverse complement strand
AATCTGTTGCAGTCCGGGGTGGCTTCCGCCGAGCGGGTTTTCGAGGTGCTGGACGCCGAGGAGGAGACCACTGCCGATCAGGTGGCGGGCAGCCTGAGTGAGCCGGTGGTCGGACGGGTCGAATTCGAGCACGTCTCGTTCAGCTACGATCCGGACAAGCCGCTGATCACCGATCTATCCCTGCTGGCTGAGCCTGATTCGACGGTGGCCATCGTCGGGCCGACCGGCGCGGGCAAGACGACCTTGGTCAATCTGATCCTGCGCTTCTACGATGTGCAGTCCGGACGGATCACCCTGGATGGGGTCGATATCAACACCATTCCCCGCCGCGAGTTGCGTTCCAATATTGGGATGGTGCTGCAGGACACCTGGCTGTTCGGCGGGACGATCCGGGAGAACATCGCCTACGGGCGCGAGGGCGTCAGCGAGGATGAGATTCTGCGGGCCGCCAAGGCCAGTTACGTTGACCGTTTCGTGCGTTCACTGCCGGACGGCTACGACACCGTGATCAACGAGGAGGCGTCCAACCTCTCCGCCGGGCAGAAGCAGTTGGTCACCATCGCCCGGGCTTTCATCGCCGATCCGGCCATCCTGATCTTGGACGAGGCCACCTCCAGCGTGGACACCCGGACTGAATTGCTGATCCAGCGGGCGATGAATGCCTTGCGGGCTTCCCGGACCTCCTTCGTCATCGCGCACCGGCTCTCCACCATCCGCGACGCCGACACCATCCTGGTGATGGAGCACGGCGACATAGTCGAGCAGGGCAACCACGCCGACCTGTTGGCCGCCAAGGGTGCCTATTACCGGCTCTACATGTCCCAATTCTCCGGTGCCGACGCCGAGGAGAACGCCGCCTGATTTCTGCCGGGCCGGCAAGCCTGGACTGTGCTGACCCGGCGCTCAGCGCAGCCGTTCGCGGGCAAGGCGGCGAGAACTGCCGAATCTGGCTGTTTTCTCTGCTCACATCGCGGTCGGAGGGCTTGCGCAATTGTGCGTAGCGCTGCGCAGCGGGTTTGAACAGGCGAATTGGCCGATTACCCGATCCGGCTAGATCAGTTAGCAGTGCGACTGCAGATAGAAAAGGCAAGTTAGCCGGATATACCGACCAATAGTGTCGATTGGGTTGTTGCAAGGTTGGCGCAGAATGGGTACATTCCCGCGTATGAGTGCGGAGACCCTTGCCAGATGGCAATTTGGCATTACCACCGTCTACCACTTCTTGTTCGTACCCATCACAATCGCTTTGTCACTGCTGGTAGCAGTGCTGCAGACCATGTGGGTAAAGACGGGCAACGAGCGGTTCCTTCGGTTGACCAAATTTTACGGAAAAATATTCCTAATTAATTTCGCAATGGGCGTCGTCACCGGCATCGTGCAGGAGTTCCAGTTCGGTATGAACTGGTCTGAATACTCCCGCTTCGTCGGAGATATTTTCGGTGCGCCCCTCGCGTTGGAAGCTCTCATCTCGTTCTTCCTGGAGTCCGTATTCCTCGGAATATGGATCTTTGGTTGGGACAAGCTTCCCAAGAAAGTTCACCTGGCCACGATTTGGCTGGGTTCGATCGGTACGTTGATCTCGTCTATGTTCATCCTGATTGCGAATGCCTGGATGCAGAACCCGACGGGAGCAGCATTTGATGCAACTGATAGCACTATCGTGAATTTCCGGGCAGAGATGACCGACTTCGTGGCAGTGCTGCTAAACCCAGTGGCCATCGCCACTTGGACCCACGTCATCTTCGGTGCGTTCATGACTGCCGGTGCCTTGATTATGGGCATTGCTGGTTGGAGCTTGGTGAAAGCCAACCGGGACAACGCTGAGGTCAAAGATGTCGATGACTTCCGTTGGGCCACCCGCTTCGGTGCGTGGGTGTTGATCGTCGCCAGCGTTGGAACGATCCTCACCGGCCACTTCCAGGGCCAGGTTCTGACCGATGTGCAGCCGATGAAGATGGCTGCTGCGGAGAACTTGCAGAAGACCCAAGCGTGTGCGCCATTCGAGATCGTCCCCGGTGTCGGCGTGCCTTGCGTGCTGAGCTTCATGGCCACCAACGATCCCGCTGCCGAAGTGCAGGGTATCGAGGACCTGAAGGCCAAGTACGAGGCGGCGCTGAAGGAAGGCAAGCCGCTCGATGAGCGCAACCAATTGCAGGTGACGACGGCCCAGGCCAAGGCAGGCATTTGGGGCCAGAAAGACCCGGTGGAATGGGTGCCCCCCATCATGCCGACTTTTTGGAGCTTCCGGCTGATGATGTTGCTGGGCGCTATCGGGATCCTGATCGGCATCGTCGCGCTGGTCAAGGTCAAGGGCGACAAGATTCCCAAGGGCGGCAAGGGTTGGACGACGATGATGGTCCTCGCCCCGCTGATGCCGCTCTTCGCCTCCAGCTTCGGCTGGATCGTGACTGAGCTCGGTCGCCAGCCATACGTGGTCAATGGGGTGCTGAGTACTCACGCGGCCGTCTCTCCAGGCGTCACCGCGCTGGAGTTGGGGATCACCTTGGTGCTTTACACCTTGATCTACGGCGCGTTGGCCGTTGTCGAGGTGAGCCTGATCTTGAAATACGTCAAACTCGGCTTGCCGAAGGTCAGCGAACCAGAGGTTCAGACCGACGACGAAGCCCCGTTGAGCTTCGCTTACTGATAGGCAGGTGTGAATAATGAATTTCATGTTTACTTTCGATATGCCGCCGATCATCTCGGTGTTGGCAGTCGTTTGGTTCCTGCTCGTCGCAGTGCTCTGGATCGGTTATCTGGTCCTTGAGGGCTTCGACTACGGCGTCGGCATGTTGATTCCTTTCCTCGCTAAGAACGAGAAGGAACGCCGCGTCATGATCAACACCATCGGCCCGGTGTGGGACGGCAACGAGGTCTGGCTGCTGACGGCTGGCGGGGCGATGTTCCTCGCCTTCCCGGCCTGGTACGCCACCTTGTTCTCCGGCCTCTACCTGCCGCTGTTCTTGGTCCTGGTCGGCCTGATCATCCGGGGCGTCTCTTTCGAGTACCGCTCGAAGAACCCCGGTTCGACTTGGCGCAACACTTTCGACTGGATGGCAGCTATCGGCTCCTTCTTAGTGCCACTGGTCTTCGGTGTTGGTTTCGCCAACTTCATCATTGGTCTGCCAGTGGTCGCTGATCCGAACAACCCGGCGCTGTACGTGATCGCCACCGATGCCGCGAATATCGGCGTGACCCCGTACTTCTGGGAGTTGTTCAGCCCCTTCGGCCTGCTCGGCGGTATCGCCGTCGTGGCGCTGTGCCTGTTCCACGGTTTGATCTATCTCTCCTTGAAGACCAAGGGCGAGATCAAGGACCGGGCTAAGGGCTGGGCCAAGATCGTCGGCGCGATCACCATTGTCGGCGGTGCGGTATTCCTGGTTTGCCAGAACCTGTTCTGGGCTCCGGTCTACCTGTCCGGGCTGAATTGGATCCTGGTGGCGGTTGCCGCAGTCGCGTTGATCGTGGCTTGGCTCACCGTCGGGCGTGGTCTCTCCTTCACCTGTTCGGCGGTCGCCTGGCTGGCAGTGGCTCTGGGTATTTTCATCCGGATGCTGCCGACCCTCGGCTTTGTCGATGCCAAGACTGGGACCTCGTTCACTTCGGCGACTCCGAGTCTCGACACGCTGCTCGGGTTGAATATCTATTCGGCTGCCTCACAAGACAGCACCCTGACGATCGCGCTCGTCGCGGCGTTGATTATGGTTCCAATCGTGTTGGCTTACACGATTTGGGCTTACTGGGTGTTCCGTCGTCCGATTGGTATCAACAATATTCCTGACGAGATCGAGGTCGAGGCGGTTCCCGCCTAGCCTTCGTCAGTTAGCTAAAAGGCAAGGGGGAAAGGCAACCACCTTTCCCCCTTGCCTTTTCTGCACTGCCAGGAATGCTGCTCGTCCCATTTCTCAGATCAGGTTATGCGTTTCGTTGCCGACTCGCTTTTTGTTAGCCTGATACTAACTTTATTTAATTCAGCGAAAGTGTCATATGGCTGGACCGCTTGACAGCAATCTATTGCGCCGCGCGCGTGCCACCCGGGGTTTTCTGATCGCCGGCACCGGAGTCGGGGCGGCTAATGCCGTGCTGACCCTGTTCGAGGCCTGGCTGATCGCCTATGCGGTGACTTTCCTGTTCAAACACACTTGGTGGTTCTCGTCTAATTCCGAAGCTATTGAGGCCGGGCCGTGGGGAATGCTCTGGGCGATGGGCTGGCTGGGGGTGGTATTCGCCGGAAAGGGCGTGCTCAACTGGCTCACCACCTGGCTCGGGCACCGCACTGCCGCAGCGGTCAAGTCCCAGTTGCGGACCGACATCGTCAAGGCCCGGCTGGCTGATCCGGTCGGGACGAAAACCTCAACCGGTGGCCTGATAACCCTGGTCACCCAAGGCCTTGACGCGCTTGACGGCTACTACGCCAAATACCTGCCGCAACTGTTGCTGGCTGGCACCGTGCCGGTCATTATCGGGATCGCGGTGCTCACCGCCGATCTGACCTCAGCGATAATCATCGCGGTCACCCTGCCCTTGATTCCAG
>JAISCH010000175.1 GCA_031265725.1 Propionibacteriaceae bacterium | reverse complement strand
GGGAATAAGGCTTTGCACGAGTGAAGTTTTAATGACTTCATCCGCAAATTCTTCTTGCTTGGCATCATTTCTATGCGGCAGATATTTTTCCGCATAACGCATGATTTGCTGGACAAATTCTTCGGTAGGTAGGTCCAGCCGAATAGTCGTGAGCGGAAGACCAGCCTCGGCGAGGCGCTGCCGAACGCTGTCCGACACTCGGCCACCTAACCATTCGGTATCGGCGAAATCTAGCTTCACAAATCCCTTGCGTGGGTGCAACGCACGTAGCTCAGGCCAAGGGATCACCCCAATTCGATCAAGTAGCTGAGTATTAGCCAGCCGGATACCCTCCGGCCCAATCGTCATACCCACCCGGTTTGAGCGCAGCAACACCCGCAAGTTCGGCCTGATGATAAGAAACCAGATCAGCCCGGCGATGATCGCTGAAACTATAACCACCCCAACGGCAGTCTCGACAGGCTGGATGACAACCTGCGCGAGCAATATTCCCCCAGCCAACACAGCCAGACAGCTAAACGCGCCTATCGCAACCGGTAACGCCTGTCGTTGACGCCTCTTGAAACACACCGTCAACCGTTCAGTCTCCAGCGGGGGAACGGCAGCAATGTCTGTGTTCACGGCGATAATCTATCCAAATACAACGCGGGATAGCACGCTCCGCACACTGTTTTTATTTCCAGACGATTCAGAAAACCGGCCGCGTATTGTCTTGTCGAAGGAGTGAAGAGTTCGCCAGGAACAGCTCAGGCCAGCAGTTCCAGTATTTTCACCCCGACACTGCCGGTGTTGTTGGAGCCGATTTGCGGGAATCCGGCGGCGAGCACGTCGGGGTGTGAATTCGCCATGACGAAGGGGGAGCCGGCCCAGTGCAGCATGGATAGATCGTTCGGCATGTCACCGAATGCTGCTACTTGGGCGGCGGGGATGCCGAGCTGTGCGCAGACCTGGGCCACGCCGGTCGCCTTGCTCACCGCAGCGGCGGATAGTTCGAGCAGGCCGAAGGGCTCGCCCATCGAGGCATGGGTGAGCGACATGGCGTCACCGACAATCGGTTTGGCGATCCGAATCAATTCGTCGGATTCCAATTCGCGGTGAAAACCGAGCACTTTGACTATCGGCTGGCAAGCTGCGACGATCTCGGCGATGGAGCCGGACCAAGCGCCCCAGTCGTCGAATTGTTCGATGGGGGAACCGGCCTCGCAGCCGAAATTGAATGAATTCTCCACTCCGAATTTGATCCCTGGTACGACTGCCCGGAGCGCGTCAACCGCCGCCAGCACAGCGGCAGAGTCCAATTCCGCCTGCCAGACCAATTCGTCATCCGGCAGGTTGTAGATAGCCGCCCCGTTGCAGGCGACGACCAGCGGGTACGCCCCGCGTAACCCGGAGATGGCGCTCAGCCAGCGCGGCGGACGCCCAGTGGAGATGACGAAGGGGATGCCCAATTCGTTCGCCCGGTCCACAGCGGCCTGATTGGCAGCCGGGATCGACTTGTCGTCGGCCAGCAACGTCCCGTCCAGGTCGACGGCGATCAGCGCTGGCCTCATAGCCTGGAATCCGGAGTCGGGGAGCCGCCTGCCCCGCCCGACTCGGACGGTATGGGCGAGCCGGAATCACTCGGTGAGGGCGAGTCCGAGGGCGATGCGGAATCCGAGGGGTCTGCGGAATCCGTGTCGTCGCTGGGCGAGGGTGAGACTGAGGACGGCGGCGGGTCGCTGGGCGATCCGGACTGTGGGGACGACGCCGATGACGACTGTGACGGTGAGCCAGTCGGTGGGACCGGGGGAGGCGGGGCTTCGGGCGGGGATTGCTGGAAGAGCAGGATTGCGATCAATACGGCCAGCGCGGCCAGCAGCAGCATCAACAGCCAACTGGCCAGAATCGACAGCGCGCCAGCCCGGTCATGGCGGCCCGGCCAGGGCAGCGGCCACAGCCTTGTCGAACCAGGATGGAATTTGTCGATCCAATTCAGCCGGAACCCCGGCCCAGCGGGTTTGCCGACCTGGGCCAGGCCGCGCAATTCGACTTCGTCCAGAATCCGGACGGCCTCGGCCCCGGCCTGGGCGCTGCCGTCGTAGACCAGCGCCACCCAGGGGGCCTGCGGAGTCGAGCCCGGCTCGGTGGGATCGTCGTCCTCACTGCGGTAACGATTGCCCAACCGGCCCTGGTCCTGGCCCTCGCCGCCACGGGCGACAACGGTGTCGATATGCAGTTGGTTGACCACGCCCGCCAGACGGTCCCTGGCAGCGGCGTCACCGGCCGCCCCCTCGGAGAGCATGACGAGCAACACCGACGTCTCCTGCTCGTCATGGGCCACATAGGCGACCCCGGAGGCTGTCGAGGTCAGCCGTGCGTCCAGCCAGAAATCACCGACTTTGGCGGGATCGTCCGGAAGCAGCGGGGACAATAGGACTGCGCCCTGGTCGTTGGTCATCTGCTTCCGTTCCAAATTGATTGCTTAGAGATCGCGTCAATAAGTGGCTTGACTTGCGACCTATTGGCGCAACCTCTTATACCTATTGTGCCCCATAGCCAATTATCCCAGTCCCGACGACGCCCGAGCGCGATTTGGGCAGGGATACCTTAGAATCACTCATCCAAGGCGGTAATCACAGCTTGCTGTTAGGTAGAGGCGGTATCGTGGACGTGTTTATGAAGAACGAGCAGGAGACGAAGTGAGCCAGCAATATTCCGGCCCATTGCCCCCGGTGCCTCCGGTCAACCCAACAGGGCAGCCCAATCTGCCCCCGCGGAGTATGCCGCCGGGTTACGGAGCGCCGCCGCCTTTGAACGCGCCGCCGCAGCAGTTCAATCAGCCCGCGCCGCCGCCTGCTCCGCCTGCCAATCCCGCTCAGCAACCCATGCCGCAGCCGTCGGCGAGCGCACCGTTGACCAGGCCAGGGGGAAAACCCAATCCGAATGCCGATGCCGCCAAAGTGCTCGGCGCGGCTATCGCCCAGGTGCAACGGGTGATCGTCGGCCAGGAGCATATGGTCGAGCAATTGATGGTCTCGCTGCTGGCCAAGGGCCACTGCCTGTTGGAGGGCGTGCCCGGTGTGGCGAAGACCCTCGCCGTGCGCAGCTTTGCCACCGTGATCGGCGGATCGTTCGCCCGGATTCAATTCACCCCGGACCTGGTGCCCTCCGATATCGTCGGCACCCGCATCTACTCGGCCCGCAAAGAGGAATTCGACACCGCGCTCGGCCCGGTCTTCGTCAACTTCGTCCTCGCTGACGAGATCAACCGCGCTCCGGCGAAGGTGCAGTCAGCGATGCTGGAGTTGATGGCTGAGGGCCAGGTCTCCATCGGCGGCAACACCTACAAGGTTCCCGATCCGTTCATCGTCATCGCCACCCAGAACCCGATCGAGTCGGAGGGCGTCTATCCGCTGCCCGAAGCCCAGCGCGACCGTTTCCTGCTCAAAGTCGACGTGCCTTATCCGCGCGGAAACGAGGAATTGGAGATCTTGCGCCGGATGAGCGTGCGCCCGCCGACCGCCGACCAGGCGCTCGACCCGGACGTGGTGCGGGAGCTGCAGGAACGGGCGTCAAATGTGTTCGTACACAACCTCGTCGCGGACTATGTGGTGCGCTTGGTGCTGGCCACCCGCAACCCGCAGGAATTCGGCATGGCCGACCTGTCCTCGGTGATCCAGATCGGCGCCAGTCCGCGCGCCACCCTCGGACTGGTCGCAGCGGCCCGGGCCTTGGCGTTGATCCACGGACGCGACTACGTGCTGCCCACCGACGTTCAGGCAGTGGCCAAGGATGTGATGGGGCATCGGCTGGTGCTCAGCTTCGATGCGCTGGCCGACAACATCTCCGCCGCGCAAGTGGTGGAACGAATCGTCGCACTGGTGCCGCCGCCCACCCCCGTATGGAACCAGTCGCAGGCCCGCGCTTAAGCTGATCGTGAGTCCGAATCCAGTCCACACCTCCGCCGAACTCGGGGCGGTCGCCTCAGTGCTCGCGGAGCCGACAGCGCCCACGCTTCCGCTCAGCAAGCTCGCTCCCGAGGCTGCGCTCAAACGGCTGGAACTGACCATCGTCCGGCGGCTGGAGGGTTTTCTGCACGGGGATCACCAGGGGCTGCTGCCTGGTCCCGGCTCGGAGTTGAACGACGCCCGTCCCTATGTGCCGGGCCAGGACGACGTGCGCAAAATCGACTGGGCGGTCACGGCGCGCACCACCATTCCCTATGTGCGGGACACCATCGCTGACCGGGAATTGGAGATTTGGGCGCTGCTGGACGCGACCCCGTCGATGAACTGGGGGACGGAGGGCGTCACGAAGCGCGACCTGGGGATCGCCGCTATCGCCACCATCGGGTTCCTGTCCGCCCGGCAGGGGGATCGTTTCGGCGGGCTGATCATGCGACCGGAGACGATCAAACGGCTGCCCGCGCAGGCGGGACGCAACGCCCTCTACGCGCTGCTGCGCCGGATGCTCACCGAGCCGATCGTTCCCGACCACTCCAGGGGCACGATCACCTTGGCTTCCGGGATAGAGAAGCTGAGCCGCACCGAGCGCCGCCGGGGGATGCGGGTGCTGGTCTCCGACTTCCTCACCCCAGGCGATTTCGAACTCAACCCGGACGTGCCCCCGGACTGGGAGCGTCCGATCCAGCATCTCGCGGTCCGCAACCAGGTGTTGGCGGTGGAAGTGGTCGACCGGCACGAGATCGA
Organism: Propionibacteriaceae bacterium; assembly: GCA_031265725.1. Lineage (GTDB taxonomy): Bacteria > Actinomycetota > Actinomycetes > Propionibacteriales > Propionibacteriaceae > Propionicimonas. The sequence continues at coordinate 1,377 of JAISCH010000175.1, read as the reverse complement.
ATTCCCCGACGTGGGCGACCTGTTGATCCGCGACCCGGAGACCAATTTCGAGCGGTACATCAACACTTCTGACACCGCCGCCCGGGACCGGATGGACGCCGCCTCCGCCGCCCAGCGGGAACGGATCCGGGCCGCGTTGCGCCGGGCCGGTGCGGCGCATATCCAATTGCGCACTGACCGGGACTGGGTGCATGACATCGCCCGTTTCGTCATGTCCTACCGGCGTACCGCCGCGATGATCCATATGCCACCCCAAGGGGTGACCCGTTGATGTTCGGAGTGTCTTTCATCGATCCGGGGAGGCTTTGGCTGCTGTTGGTCATCCCGGTGCTGGTGGCGGTCTACGTCTACCTGGTCAGGAGGAAGAAGAAGGCCGGGATGCGGTTCACCAACACCACGTTGTTGAGCCAGGTGGCTCCCAAGCAGTCGCAGTGGCGTCGTCATTTCGCGGTGGCGCTCTCACTCGCCAGCTTGATCACGCTGGTGCTCGCCTGGGCGCGTCCCAATGGTGAGGAGTTGGTGCCCAGGGAGCGGGCGACGATTGTGCTGGTCATCGACATCTCGCAGTCGATGGGGGCTGTCGATGTGGAGCCGAACCGTCTGGACGCCGCCAAGGACGCCGCGTTGAAATTCGTCAAAGAGCTGCCCGCGCAGTACAACGTCTCGGTGGTCAGCCTGTCCGGCAACCCGGCTGTGCGGATGCCGCCGACCACTGACCGGCTGATGGCCGAGCAGACGATCAGGTCGTTGACTCTGCAGGACTCCACAGCGGTCGGGGAAGCGCTTTTCACCGCGATTGAGGCGCTGCGGCTCGCCCCGCTGGGGGAGGGCGACGACAGCGTGGCTCCGGGGGCGATCATCCTGCTCTCCGATGGACAGAACACGGTCGGACGCGCGCCGATGCAGGGGGCCGCAGAAGTGGCGGCGCTCAACGTCCCCGTCTACACCATCGCCTATGGCACCGAGCTTGGCTACGTCGACCTCGACGGGCAGCGCGAAGCCGTGCCGCCCGATCCCGGGTCGTTGCAGGAGATAGCGGCCCAGACGCATGGCGAGGCATACACCGCCGAGTCGGCGACACAGCTCGACCGTGTCTATCGCAATATCAGCTCAAGTGTCGGCTACATGCCGGCTAAGAAGGAAGTAACCGCGCTGTGGGCGGGCTATGGTCTGGCTCTGGCCGCATTGGCGGCGCTCGCGGCGATCTCATTGGGGGTGAAATGGCCCTAGAACTCGTCCCGTTGCTGGGATTCCTCCGTCCGGAACGGCTGTGGTGGCTGGCGCTGCTGCCGCTGCTCCTGCTGCTCTACGCCGGGTTGCTGGCCTGGCGGCGTAACAAGGGCAGACGGCATCCGGTCTCGAAGCTGGAGCGGGTGA